>NZ_JAPJQF010000031.1:0-28488 GCF_030825285.1 Anaerotruncus massiliensis (ex Togo et al. 2026) | reverse complement strand
CCTCCCCGGGCGCACTTCCGGTACGGTTCCGGAGACTCTCGGGCAGAGGCATTGCTCCCGCGGCGCGGCGGCTGGCGGGATGCTGTAGGCTCGTTCGCTCATCCGTGACAGGGCGCCGCCGACTTTGGCCGAAGGCCAACCGGAGGCGACGCTGGGGTCGCAGGGATTTGGCCGCAGGCCATCCTTGTAGAGAATCCGGCCCGCAGGGCCGGGTCCGCGAAGCGGACTCAAGCCGGGGCCGCGGGGCGGAGCGCCCGCGAGCGGCCGTCGCGCGTAGCGCGCTCCGGGCATCCGCCGAAGGCGTCCTCTCAGGATTCCGGCCCTTCGGGCCGGGTCGCATGGCGACTCCCTACGGGGAATCCAAAGGGGGCCTGTGGCCCTCTTTGAATGCGCGTCGCCGCTTTGCGGCGCTCGCCGCAGGCGAGGAGCGCATCTATGCCCGGGCAGGCCGCCTAAGCCCCTCGCGCCCTTCTTTGGTGACTTTCTTTGGCGTAAAGAAAGTCACTCGCCGTCGGTCGACTACCGACATGCTCCGCCGCTCAATGAGCGGAAAATCCTAGACCGCCGTCGGTCGACATACCGACAGGCCCCCGACCCTCGGGTGGAAATCTCAAACCGCCCCGGGGCGGGACCCGGCAGCTTCGCAGCTCGCTGAGCGGCAAATCTGCAAATCACCGATCAAACACGCCGGATTTCCCGCCCTCCTTATGGATGAGACGGATGTCTCCGAGGACCATTCCCCGGTCGATCGCCTTGCACATGTCGTAGATGGTCAGCAGCGCGACCGATGCGCCGGTGAGCGCCTCCATCTCAACGCCGGTGCGCCCGGTGAGTTGGACGGCGCAGGCCGCCTCCACCTCGAGCGTCTCGGGCAGGAGCTCGAAGTCTACCGTGCATTTGGTGAGCATCAGCGGATGGCAGAGCGGAATCAGCTCGGAGGTGCGCTTGGCGGCCATGATGCCCGCCACCCGCGCCACACCGAGCACGTCGCCCTTTTTCGCGGCGCCCGTGCGGATCGTCTCAAAGGTCTCCGCGCTCATACGGATGCGGCCCTTGGCGACCGCGATGCGCAGCGTTTCCGCCTTGCCGCCGACGTCCACCATGACGGCGTTGCCGTTCCGGTCGATGTGGGTGAGCCCGCTCATCACACGCCGCCCTTTCCAAAGCCGCAGTTGGGGTAGTGGCAGGTCTCGCAGTTCAGGCAAAGGCCGCCGTTCCCCAGCCGTGCGAGGTCCTTCGCGGTGACGGGGTCGTCCGCCATGACGCGGGGCAGCACAAGGTCAAAGATCGTCCGGCGTGCGTACATGACGCAGCCGGGCAGACCCATGATCGGCTTTCCGTCGAGATAGGAGAGCAGAAACATCGCGCCCGGCAGCACCGGCGCGCCGTAGCTGACGATCCTTGCGCCTGTCGCCTTGATGGCGGCGGGGGTGCGGTCGTCGGGATCGACGCTCATGCCGCCCGTGCAGACGACGAGGTCCGCGCCGTCCGCGAGGAACGCCTCGATCGCGGCGGTGATGCCCGCCGGGTCATCGCCGCAGAGGGTAACCCCCATCACCTCGCCGCCGTACTCCTCGAGCTTGGCGGCGACGACGGGCGAAAAGGCGTCCTTGATGCGGCCGTAAAAGACCTCGTTTCCGGTCGTGACGATGCCGCATCTCTTTTTTTGATAGGGCAGCAGGGAAAGCAGCGGCTTGTCTCCCGCGATCCGTTTTGCCTCGTTCATCTTTTCCTCGGAAATCACCAGCGGGATCACCCGCGTGCCCGCCAGCTTGTCGCCCGCCTTCACCGGCAGGTGGTTGCTGCGCGCCGCGATCATGATCTCGCCGAGGGAATTGATCGCGTCGAGCCGCTCCACATCGATGGAGAAGAGCCCGTCGCAGGTGGCGGAAAGCTCGATCTTTCCCTCCTTGACCGGGCTTTCGGACATGTGTTCGTTTTTGCACAGGTCGCAGAGGATGCGCGCCCCCTCGTTTTCGTGGAGCATGCCCTCCTGCTTTTCCCAGATGTAGAGGTAGTCCTTGCCCATCGAGAGCAGCACCGGGATGTCCTCCGCGGTCACGACGTGCCCCTTGCGGAAGCGCGCGTCCTTGGTCACCCCGGGAATGATCTGCGTCATGTCGTGGCAGAGCACCTGCCCGACCGCATCCTCCGTCTTAATCCGTTTCATTCGTATCCCCGCCTTCAAAACATTCTGTAAACAGCCTCTGGGCCGCGTCCTGCACCTCCTGGCGGAACCGCTCGTAGCGCTCGAGGAACCGCTTTCCCCCGGCGGTCACGCTCGAGGAGCCGCCGCCGGCGCCGCCGACGCGGCGCTCCATCAGCGGAAAGCCCAGTTCCCCCTCCGCCTTGCGGATGATTTTCCACGCCTTGCTGTAGCTCATCTGCATCTCGGCGGCCGCCGTTTGCAGCGACCCGGTCCGCTCGACCAGCCGCAGCAGGGACGCCACGCCCGGTCCGAAAAACTTTTCCGACCGCCGCAGGCTCACCCGCAGCGAGAAGGACAACCCCTCTGGCATCATTCCGCGTCCCTCCCGACCGTTATGTTATCGAAAATATATCGTTTTCACCATATTACCACAAATTCCGGAAAAGTCAATGTGGAGGATTGACAAAGGCGGCCCCGCCGCGCCTGCGGCGGGGCCGCCCGGGACAGGATCAACGGGTTATTTCCCGACGACCCTGTAGGTCTCGTTGACGATCCGTTCCATCGCGTTGAGGATGTTCTGGTAGCCGGTGCAGCGGCAGAGGTGGCCGGAGATGAGCTTGCGCAGCTCCTCGCGGCTGTACTTTTTGCCGGTGCCGACAATCTCCACCGCCGTCATAATGAGTCCCGGCGTGCAGAAGCCGCACTGGACCGCCGCCTCCTCGATGAACGCCTGCTGGATGGGGGACAGCTCCCCGTTCGGGCCGCGCAGGCCCTCGACGGTGAGGATGTGTTTCCCCTCCGCCCACACGGTCAGGTAGATGCAGCTGTCGATCGCCTCGCCTTCCACCAGCACGGTGCAGGCGCCGCATTCGCCGACCTCGCAGCCGCGCTTGACGCTCGTGAGCCCCAGGCGGTTGCGCAGCGTGTCAAGCAGGCTCTCCCGCTCGTCGACCGCCAGCTCGACCGATTTGTCGTTGACCGTCATCTGAATCAGTTTCAGCATTCTACCGCACCTCCCGCATGGATGATCGCCTGTTTCAGGGCGCGCCGGCTGAGTTCGCGCACAAGCTGGAGGCGGAACTCCTTCGAGGCGCGCCAGCTCGTGCGGGGATTGACCTCCCCGGCGGCCGCCTCCGCCACCGTCTGGAAGAGGTCCGGCCCGATTTCCCGCCCGCGCGCCAGCCCCTCCGCCTTATGGCAGCGGATGGGGGTGGGCGCGGCGACGCCGAACGCCAGCCGCAGCTCCTCCACGGCAGATCTGTCCGCCGTGAGCTTCACATGGACCGCGCAGCCGAGCGTCGCGATGTCCATCGCGTTGCGCTGCGCGTATTTGATGTAGTGGCCGCCAAAGCCGTCATAGTCCGCCTTCGCGATCCGGATGGCGGTCAGCAGCTCGCCGTGCGCGAGGTCGACCTTCCCGGGGCCGCGGTAGAAATTTTCCAGCTTCACCCGGCGCACGCCGTCCGGGCCGGTGAGCTCGAGCTCGGCGTTCAGCGTCAGCAGCGTCGAGGCGCTGTCCGCGCTTGTCACGCCGTTGCAGACGTTGCCGCCGATTGTGCCGATGTTCCGCAGCTGCGGTCCGCCCGCCTGGTCTACCGCGTCGCCGAGCGCGGGCAGGTGCGCTTCGACCAGCGGGTCGTTGGTGACGTGAGAAAAGGTGGTCGCCGGGCCGATGACGATCGTGCCGTCCGGCTCGATCGAGATGCCCTCCAGCTCCCGGATGCCGTGGATGCTCACGAGCGAGCAGCCCGCGAGCTTGCCTTCGCGGATCTTGACGAGCACGTCGCTGCCGCCGCAGATGACGACGGCGGACGGGTCCTTCACAAGCGCCGCGATCGCGTCGGGGACGCTCTTTGCCAGGTGGATTTTCTCGATATCGTACATCCCTTCGTCCTCCCCTCTATTGGATGAGCCCAGCGGCGGTGAACTGTTCGACCAGCTTCTGCGGGTTCAGCGGCAGGCTGTCGACCGCCACGCCCGTCGCGTCGAGCACCGCGTTGCGGATGGCGGGGGCCGGCGGGATGGCCGGCGGCTCGCCGAGCGATTTGTTTCCATACGGCCCGCTCGGGTCGATCGTCTCCACAAAGCCGACGTTCAGCTCCGGGGTGTCCATCGCGGTGGGCAGCTTGTAGTCGAGCAGGTTGCCGTTGAGCGGGCGGCCGCGGTCGTCGAAGCGGAGCTGCTCGCCCAGCGCGTAGCCGAGCCCCATGCTCATACCGCCGTGGACCTGCGCCTCGGCGAGCTGCGGGTTGATGAGCACACCGCTGTCATGGACGTTGATGATGTCGAGCACCTTCACCTTGCCCAGCGGGATGTCGACCTCCACCTCCGCGAAGCAGCAGCCGAACGAGAAGGTGTTGTCCTTGCAGTGGTAGGTCTCCTCCGCCGTGATATGTACCGAGCGGTCGAGGCTGTAGAACGCCTCCATCGCGAGGTCGGCGAGCTCGACGAGCTTTTCGCCGGTGTGCGCGTCCACCACCGCGCTGTCCCGCAGGTCCATCGTGTCGGCCGGGCGCTTTTTGAGATAGGCCGCGTAGTCGAGGATGCGGGCCTTAAACTTCTCGGCGGTCTTTTTGACCGCCATGCCGCTCACATAGGTCTGGCGGGAGGCGTAGGCGCCCGTGTCGAAGGGGGCCACGTCGGTGTCCTGCACCGTGACGATGTGGATGTCCTCCAGCCGGATGCCCGTCGTCTCGGCGGCCATCTGGGTGAAGACGGTGTCGGCGCCCTGGCCGATCTCGGTCGCGCCCATCTGGAGCTGCGCCGAGCCGTCCTGGTTGAGGATGAGCCGCGCGCTCGCCGTCTCGAGCGAGATCGGGTAGACGCCCGTCTTGTAGCTGAAGAGCGCCATGCCCACCCCGCGCCGGACAGGGCCGGTCTGGCCGCGGTAGGCCGCGCGCTTTTCGTCCCAATGGATGTGCGCCTTGCCCTTTTCGATGCAGGCGAGCAGCCCGCTCGAATAGCAGGTGATGCCGGTGCCCGGATCGACGTAGCCGGGCTTCATGCAGTTCTTCTCGCGCAGCTCGACCGGGTCGAGCCCCAGCCCCCGCGCGATGTCGTCCATGTGGGCCTCCATCGCGAAATCGACCTGCGGGATGCCGTAGCCGCGCATCGCGCCGCCCGACGGCAGGTTCGTATAGACGGTGTAGGCGTCCGCGTCGAGCACCTTTTCATCCTGGTAGAGGTGCCGGTAGGCGTTGGAGGCGTTCGCCACGATCGCGTGGCCGTGGGAGGCGTAGCCGCCCTGGTTGGACCACGCCTCGAACTTGCGCGCCACGAGCCGGCCGTCGGGGCGCACGGCGGTTTTGAGCTTGAATTTGATCGCGTGGCGGGTGCGGGTGCAGGAGAAGGTCTCCTCGCGCGAAAGCTCGATCTTGACCGGGCGCCCGCCCACCTGCATCGTCAAAAAGGCGTTGAGCGGCTCGTAGAGGACCTCCTGCTTGTTGCCGAAGCCGCCGCCGATATAGGGCTTGATGACGCGGATCTTCCCCCACGGGATGCCCAGCGCCTGTCCGCAGACGCGGCGGACGATGTGGGGGATCTGGGTGGAGGAGACGACGACGACCCGCCCCTTTTCCATATAGGCGTAGGAGACGGGCACCTCGATGTGGCAGTGCTGGACCGCCTGGGTGTCGTACTCCCCCTCGAAGACCCGCAGGGAGGGGTCCGCCTTCACGATCTCGTCGAAGTCCCCCTCGCCGATCGTGAAACGGCTGTGCGCCAGCAGGTTGTCGGGGCGCTCCTCGTGGATGACCGGCGCGCCGGGCGCGAGCGCCTGCTCGACGGTGGTGACGGCCGGGTACTCCTCATACTCCACGCGGATGAGCCGCGCGGCGCGGGAAGCGGCCACCTCGTCCTCCGCGACGACCGCGGCGATGTCGTCGCCGTAGATGCGCACCCGCCGGTTGAGCAGCATACGGTCGGCGACGTCCTGGTGCGCGGGCTCGACCGACCAGGGATGGCCGGGGGTGGGGTACTGAATCTGCGGCGAATCGAAGCAGGTGACGATCTTCACCACGCCGGGGACCTTCTCGGCCTCCGAGAGGTCGAAGGATTTCACCAGCCCGTTGGCGATCGTGCTGCGCACGACCTTGGCGACCAGGCAGTTCGCGGGGCGCAAATCGTCGGTGTATTTGGCCCCGCCGGTCACTTTCTCGTATGCGTCCACGCGGGTGATGCTCTTTCCGATTCCCATATGACAAGCCTCCTTGCGGATAAATTAGAGGGATCGATTTATAACGGCAAGCCGCGCAGCGCGGCAGGGTGTTCATTAGTCATAAGTAATACTATTCCGACGAGAAAAAAACAGAACCGCACCAGCGGGGATAAACAAGGTGCTTTTGCCTCCCGCCCGCGGCGGGAGGCAAAAGCACGGGACGGCGGCAATCAGCCGGTCGTCATGAACGCGAAACGGAGTACGAAGAGGATGACGAGGACCACGGTGAAGGGCTTGATCTCCTTGTATTTGCCGGAGAGCAGCTTGATGAGCACGTAGGTGAACAGGCCGAACGCGATGCCGTTGGCGATCGAATAGGTGAACGGCATGAAGGAAACCGTCACGAAGGAGGGGATCGCCTCGGACATGTCCGAGAAGTCGAGGTCCTTGATCGAGCTGAGCATCAGCACGCCCACGAAGACGAGCGCCGGAGCGGTCGCCGCGCTGGGGATGATGCCGACGATCGGGGCGATGATGATCGACGCGAGGAAGAGGATCGAGGTGGTCAGGGAGGTGAGTCCCGTGCGGCCGCCCTCGGCGATGCCGGTGCTCGACTCGACGAAGGTCGTCGCGGTGGAGGTGCCCAGGCAGGCGCCCACGGTGGTCGCGATCGCGTCGGACATCATGGCTTCACGCATGCGGGGCATCTCGCCCTTATCGTCGAGCATCTTGGCCTGGCGGGCGGTGCCCAGCAGGGTGCCGATCGTGTCGAACATGTCGACGAGCGAGAAGGAGATGACGATCATCACGAGGGTAAAGATCATCTGGAAGATGTTCGTCGCGCCCGCGAAGAGCCCGCCGAAGTCCATCTTGAAGAGGGAGACGTTGACGAAGTCGGAGAACTGCCGGCCAACGTCGAGCGAGAAGCCGTGGAAGGAAGTCACGCCGAGCGGAATGCCGACGATCGTCGCCACGACGATGCCGATGATGATCGAGCCCTTGATGTTGCGGGCGTGCAGCGCGCCGATCACGACGAGGCCGATAAGCGCGACGATCGCGGAGCAGATGAGGCCGCGCAATTCGGGATCGCCCATCTTGGAGAAGTCGACGAGCGCCACGAGGGTGGACGAGTTGGAGACCACGAGGCCCGCGTTCTTAAGCCCGATGAGCGCGAGGAAGAGGCCGATACCGGCGCTGATCGCTCCGCGCACACAGTGCGGGATCGCCTTGACGACCGCCTCGCGGAAGCCGACCGCCGTGATGAGGATGAACAGGATGCCGGAGATGAAGACGATTGCCAGCGCCTGCCCGTAGGTATAACCCATGGTGAGGACCACCGTGTAGGCGAAGAAGGCGTTGAGCCCCATGCCGGGCGCCTGCGCGAAGGGGACCTTCGCGTACATCGCCATCAGGAAGGTGCCGAAGAAGGAGATCAGGCAGGTTGCAAAGAATACGCCGTTCTGGACCTGCGCGGCATATTCCGCCTGTCCCATGATGTTGAAGGGGTCGGCGAGCATGGTCGGGTTGACGACGATGATGTACGCCATCGCCACGAAGGTCGTGAAGCCGGCCAGCACCTCGGTCTTCACGTTGGTGTGGTTCTTTTCGAGCTCAAAATAGCGCTCAAAGAACCCCTTCTCTTTTGTCTGTGTCATTGAATTACCTCCTCACAGTTTGCATCTGGCCGCGCGGCATTGCCGCAGCCGCACGGCGCGAATGGTTTCCGGCCCTCCGGCCGGACTGCTTCTATGAGATGCGCGGCCGCGGGTGGTCCGTCCGCTTCCGCGCGCCCATACAAAAACTGTTCCGCCGCCACAGGCGGCCGGGGGAATGTCCTGACAGGCATGGGTTCCGATCTGTTTTATCTGACGCGCGCGCCCGCGACATATTTGCCGCGCACACAGCGTCCGTCGTCCAGGTAGAGGATCCGCTCCAGCCGCTCCACCGGGGTGAGCGCCTGCGGATGCGGGAAGCCGCTGTCGTCGAGCACGACCGCGTCGAACTCGTACCCCTCCTCGAAGGAGCCGACCTTCCCGAAGAATTCCCCGCCGCCCTTGGTGCCGAGGTAGAACGCCTCCGGCACGGTCAGCGGCCGGAGGGAATCGTCGAGCAGCCGCCAGCGCAGCTTGGAGGCCTGCACCGCGTCCGCCATCGCGTGGAAGACGGAGAGCGAAAAGCCGCCCGCGATGTCGGTGCCGAGCCCGACCTTCATGCCGCGGTCGAGGTAGGCGCGCACCGGCGCGACGCCCGATGCGAGGTTCGTGTTCGACTGGGCGCAGTGTGCGATGAAGACACCGCGCGCCTGCATGAGGTCGATCTCCTCCCCGGTGCTGTGCACGCAGTGGGCCATGATCGTCGGGGCGTCCCCGCCGAAAAGGCCGAACCGGTCGTAGGCGCCGCCGTAACAGCCTGACCAGGGGCAGAGCTCCTTCACCCACGCGATCTCGGAGAAGTTCTCCGACAGGTGGGACTGCACCGGGAGGCCCGTCTCCCGCTGGAGCTTTCCGAGGCCTTCCATCAGCTCGTCGGTGCAGGAGGGGGTGAAGCGCGGGGTGAGGATCGGGGCGACGTTCCTGTACTTCCCCTTCGTCTCGGAAATCCACCGCGCGGTGTCCTCGAGCGAGGCGGCCGCGCTCTCCTCCCGCAGGATGTCGGGGCTGTTGCGGTCCATGTTGACCTTGCCCACCAGCGCCCTGACGCCCGTCTCCTCAATGAGGTCCATCAGCAGCTCGGTCGCGGGGCGGTGGATCGTCCCGAACACCGCCGCCCGGGTGGTCGGGGAGGCCGCCAGGTCGTCCGCGAAGATGCGGTAGGCCCTCCCGGCGTAGGCGGGGTCGGCGTATTTTGCCTCCTCGGGGAAGGTGTGGGTATTCAGCCAGTCGAGCAGCTCGAGGTCCATGCCCAGCGCCCGGAAGGAATACTGGGGCGCGTGCAGGTGCAGGTCGACGAGGCCGGGGATGACCAGCCTGTCCCCGCAGTCCTCGACGGGAATCCCCTTGAACCGCTCGGGCAGCTCGGTAAAAACGCCGGCGGTCTTCCCTTCCTCGCAGACGAGGTAGCTTTCCGGCATGCAGACAATCGCCCGGGGGGTCGGCGTATGCAGAATATGGCCCCTGAGCGCGAAAGTTGTCTTCTCTAACATAATACTGCCTCCAGAAGATTTTTGCAATCGCCGCTTGTGTTTTTGACAAATATCGAGTATAATTGAACATATACTTCTTCCAAGCCCGGCGATTGTGGAAAGTTTTTGTGTGTTTCGCGTATAAGTCATACTTATTACTTCATAATGATATCCTATTTAAAGTATGAAAGCAAGATTCATTTTCCATAAAATAGTTTGAGGCGGATTGTGAGTTCTCACAGTCGCGCCCGTCCGCTATGCGGGCGATTTCGCAGGAAAGAGGGAATCGGCCATGCCAGCAGAATACGAACTGCCCCACCTCGGGGGAAAGCTGATGTCCACGCAGGTCAGCGCGCTGCTTATCCGGGAGCTCTCGGAGGGCGTCTTCCAGCAGGCGGACCGGCTGCCCAGCGAGGTGGAGCTGTCCGAACGGCTCGGCGTCAGCCGCACCGTCATCCGCGACGCCCTCTCCGACCTCGAGCGGGAGGGGCTCATCGAGCGGGTGCGCGGCATCGGGACCGTCATCAACCGCGAGATCGTCAACCTCACCAGCCGCCTCGACCTCAAGTTCGAATATAACGAGCTCATCCGCGCCGCGGGCTACACCCCCCACAGCGACAGCATCTCCCTGCGGGTCGAATACGCCGACGAGGAGCTCGCCGAAAAGCTCCAGATCGACGTGGGCGCGGGCGTGATCGTCTGCGAAAAGCGGGTGCTCGCCGGCAGCATCCCCGTCATCTACTCGGTCGACTACCTGGCGCTCTCCCTCTTCGACGGCATGAGCTACGCCGACATCGACTGGTCGGAGCCGATCTTCGATATCCTCGACCGCCACTGCGGGCTGATCGTCGTCACCGACATCGCCCGCGTCTCGGCCACCAACGCCACCCCCGCCATCCGGCAGAAGCTCGGCGTCCCGGACGGGGACGCGCTGCTCCTGCTCGACGAGGTCGGCTTCTGCAAGCTGAGCCGCCCGGTGCTGCGTTCGCTGGAGTTCTATACCGACTTCTTTGATTTTACCATGCTGCGCAAGAAATTTTAACCCTCAAAACCAAAAGGGCGGACGGCCTCTGGCCGTCCGCCCTTTTTGCGCGGGGTCACTCCCCCCGCTTAACATATTCCACGGCCATCGCTGCCAGCCCAAGCAGGAGCATCCGCCCCGAAAGCGCCAGCGGCGGGACCATTCCCGGCTCCGCCACGGTGGCATCCTTCCCTCTTTGCGGACCGGTGCCGGGGCGCGCCGGAACGCGCCCGCGGGTTCTATTCCTCCGGTTTTTTGCCGCCGAACTTCGCCAGCAGCGCCACCAGCCCCATGATGAGGAGCATGACGGCGAAGATGCCCGCCATGCCAAGGCCCATGATCTCCAGGGAAATAATGAAGTTTTCCATTTCACAGCCTCCTTACAGGAAGAGCGGGACGAGATAGAGCAGGATCCCGCCCGCGATGACCGATCCGATCTGCCCCGAGACGTTCGCGCCGATCGCGTGCATGAGCAGGTGGTTCTGGTTATCCTCCTTGAGCGCCATCTTCTGGACGACGCGCGCCGACATCGGGAAAGCGGAGATGCCCGCCGCGCCGATCATCGGGTTGATCTTTTTCCCCTCGGGCAGAAAGACGTTCATGAGCTTCGCGAAGAGCACGCCGCCGACCGTATCCATCACGAAGGCCGCCAGCCCCAGCAGCATGATGACCAGCGTCTGCGGGGTCACGAAGGCGTCCGCCTGCATCGAGAAGGAGATCGTCAGCCCCAGCAGCAGCGTGATGATGTTGGCGAACTCGTTCTGCGCCGTCTGGGAGAGGGAGTTGAGCACCCCGCATTCCCGCAGCAGGTTGCCAAACATCAGAAAGCCCACGAGCGCCACCGACATCGGCGCGACCAGCCCGGCGATGACCGTTACGAGGATCGGGAAGAGGATGCGGGTCCTCCGGGTCACGTCCTTGGGGTGGTAGGGCATCCGGATGCGGCGTTCCTTCCGGGTGGTGACCAGGCGGATGGCAAACGGCTGGACGATCGGCACGAGCGCCATATAGGAGTAGGCCGCCACCGCGATCGCCCCGAAATAGGGGGTGCCGAAAATCTTCGAGACGAGGATCGAGGTGGGGCCGTCGGCCGCGCCGATGATGCCGATCGAGGCCGCGTCCGCGAGGGTGAAGCCGAACCACGGCCCGAGCAGGGTCACGAGCGAGAAGGTGAAGAAGATGCCGAACTGGGCCGCCGCGCCAAAGATCATCATCTTGGGGTTGGAGAGCAGCGGCCCGAAGTCGATCATCGCGCCGATGCCGATGAAGAGCAGGATGGGCAGCGCCTCCGACGCGTCGATCAGCGTCTGGAAGAGCCACTGGATGATGCCCGGCGCGGGGATGCCGCCCTGGAGCACCTGGTCGAGCACTCCGGAGAAGGGCAGGTTCACAAGGATCGCGCCGAAGCCCATCGGCATGAGCAGGGCAGGCTCGAACCCCTTTTCGATCGCCAGATAGATGAGCAGCCCGCCGATCGCATACATAACCAGTTGCTGCCAGGTGATGGCCGTGACGCCGCGCAGCAGAAATTCCATTTGCAACTCCCCTTTTCCTGATTTATCTTGCCCCGCCGCCAAACAAAAAAGACCTGTGTTCCGGAAAACGAAACACAGGTCTTGTCATTTCAAGTTAAACCACGGCCAAATGGCCCGAGATGTTGATTTAACTGCACCGAACGTGCCGACTACTCCCCCGGGGCGATTCAGTTTTCAAATGCGCATGTTGCTACAAATATATCTTAGCACAACCCGCCCCCTTTGTCAATTCCTCCCTGCGCGCGCCTCCATTTTGCAGCAGAATCCCCGCAGACTTGCATTTTATGCGGATTTGTGCTATCATTGGTACTGTTGAACGAATGGAGGCGGCCGGCATCTTCCGGGAATCCCAGCGGGGCGAAGCGCCCTTTTGTGCAGGATTTTTCGCGGTGGAGTGCAGGAGGGCCGCTGTACGCAACGGAACCGTTGAATGGAAATGCGAGGTGTTTTCCCATGTCCACCACAAAGAACCTATCCAGCATGAAAAGCCGTCTCACCATTTACAAGCTCGGCCTGCGCCGCGCCGAAACGCATGGCAACCAGGACGAGATCACCAAATGGGAGAGCAGCATCGCCGCCCTCGAGCAGGAGATCGACGAGCTGGATAACCAGTGAGGCCCCTGCCCCCGGCGGGCCATAAGGTACAGACAGACGGCCGCCGCGGGGCGGCCGTTTTGATCCCCGCAAAGAAAAAAGCCGCCCATAAGGGCGGCTTTTTTGGTTTACAGCAGGTCCTCGTCGTAGTGGGCGCGGGCGCCGCCGATAAACTTGGGGCGGGTGCGCGCGCAGACGACGTTCGCCTCGCCGATGCGCTTCACCTGGATGCGCACCGGCACCGCGACCTCGCACAGGTGCATGCCGATCAGCGTGTCGCCGATGTCGATGCCCGCCTTCGCGCGGACATGCTCGACCGCGGCGGGGGCATCGAAGCCCGCCCACGCGGCCGTGGCAAAGGAGCCGCCCGCCTTGGGCTGGGGCACCACGTTCACCGGCTCGAGCCGGTAGAGGCGCGCCGCCTCCCGCTCGAGGATGAGCGCGCGGTTGAGGTGCTCGCAGCACTGCGCCGCCAAAAAGATGCCCGCCCGCGCGAGCACGGGGTGGACGCCCTCAAAGACCGCCGCCGCGATGTCGGTGTTGGAGGCGGAGCCGATCCGCTCCCCCGCCACCTCGCTCGTCGAGCAGCCGACCACCAGGATGTCTCCCCGCTGGAGCCGCGCCTGCGGCAGCAGCTCCAGCACCGCGCGGCGCGCCTCTTCACGAATCTGTTCGAGCATCGTTCCCATCCTTTCCGGCGGCGGAACATCCCGCCGCGTCAGCTTTTAAAATCCCGTTCAGCCCACGGAGAAGGGGATGAAGTAGCTGTTCCCCTCGAAATCGTCGTCCCAGACTTCGATATACCGGAGGCTGAAGCCCTTCGCGTCGGCCGGGGCGACAAAGATCAGGTCGCCCGTGCGGCTCTCGCCCTTGAAGAGCTCATACTCGTCGGGGAGCTGTCCCTCGGCAAACTCCGATTCGGGATAGACCGTCGTATCTCCCATGCCGTCCCAGGTCAGGGTGAAGTCGGTATAGAACATGGGGATCTTCGCGTCGTCCTCAAAGGTGTTCTTCACGGTAATGTTGACCACCACAAAGGTGTGGTTCGGGTCGGTGGGGGTATAGTCCTCGAGCTCCGGCTCCATGCGCGCGGAGTTGACCGTGTACTCAAAGAACGCGGTCTTCGCGGTCTCCCCTTCCGAATGGGAGGTCGTCTGGCCGTGCGCGCGGCCGTCCGCCTTGATCTCGGTGCCCACGTCCTCGAGGACGTCCTTCGCGCCGCATCCCGCGGCGGCGAGCAGCAGGCATCCGGCGAGCAGCAGCGCGGCAAGTTTCTTACCCATAGTGAATTCTCTCTCCTCATAATAAATTGTTGGGGGGTTCCGCGTCCATTATACCAGTTTCTCCATGGCGGATGCAATCGTTTCCCCGCCAATTTTTCCGCGCTGATGCGGTGAATTTTCAGGCAATCAGCCCTCCGCCGCGCTTTCCTCGAGCGGCTTGATCTCGGAGCGGTAGAGGTGGCGCATGTAGACCACGCAGAGGGTCAGCGAAAAGAGCTCCGCGAAGGGGAAGGCCCACCACACCGCCGAGAGCCCGCCGAACCGGGCGAGGAGGAAGGCGGAGGGCAGCAGCACGACCAGCTGGCGGACGACCGAGACGGTGAGGCTGAGCAGGCCGTGCCCGAGCGCCTGGCAGACCGAAAGGGTGATGATGCAGAACCCGGCGAAGAGGAAGCTCAGGCTGATGATCCGCAGGGCGGGCACGCCGATGGCGAGCATCGTTTCGGAGGCGTTGAAGATCGAAAGCAGCTGCGGGGTGAAGAGCCAGAAGATCACGAGCCCGAAGGTCAGCATGCCGACCGCGTACAGGACGCTCAGCCGGATGGTCTGTTTCATGCGGTCGGGCTTGCGCGCGCCGAAGTTGTAGGAGATGATCGGCACCATGCCGTTGTTGAGCCCGAAGGTGGGCATGAAGACGAAGCTCTGGAGCTTGAAGTAGACGCCGAACACCGCCGTGGCGGTCGAGGTGAAGGCGATGAGGATCTTATTCATGCCGAAGGTCATCACCGAGCCGATGGAGGCCATGACGATCGAGGGAAGCCCGACCGAATAGATCTTGCGCACGATGCGGCCCTCGGGGCGCAGGATCCGCCGGGAGAGGGCGATCTCGTGGTTTTTGCGCAGGTTGAACCAGAGGGCGAGCGCCGCCGCGACGATCTGGCCGATGACGGTGGCGACCGCCGCGCCCGCGACGCCCATGCGCGGGCAGCCCAGCAGGCCGAAGATCATGATCGGGTCGAGGATGATGTTGATGATCGCGCCGGTGCCCTGCGTAATCATCGTATAGAAGGTGCGCCCGGTCGACTGGAGCAGCTTTTCCAGCGTGACCTGCCCGAAGAGCCCGAAGGAGCAGACGCAGCAGATCGTCAGGTAGGAAACGCCGTCCTCGACGATCGCGGCGTTGCCCGTCTGGAGCAGGAAGAAGGGCCGCGTCAGGAAAATCCCGCCCAGCGCGAACGCCAAAAAGCTCATAACCGCCAGGAAAACGCCGTTGTCGGCGGTCTTGTTGGCGAGCTCGAAGTTCTTCTCCCCCAGACTTTTGGAGAGCAGGGCGTTGATGCCGACGCCCGTGCCGGTGCCCACGGCGATCATCAGGCTCTGCGCCGGGAAGGCCAGCGAGACGGCGGTCAGGGCGTTCTCGCTCAGCCGCGCCACGAACATGCTGTCCACGATGTTGTAAAGCGCCTGCACGAGCATCGACACCATCATCGGCAGCGACATCGAGATGAGCAGGCGGTTGACGGGCATGACTCCCATCTTGTTTTCAGCGGGCAGGTCCCGCCGCTCGCCCGCGGCGGCCGCCCCTTCCGTCCGGCCCTCCCGGACGTCAAGGTTCTTTCCCAATTTGTCCCCTCCCAGATCGTTGGCTTTGCAACGATAGAAAGCCAAAAATCTCAATTATTTTTTGTTTATTCTTTCCGACTGGTCTATTCTAAGCCAGATAAATTTAATTGTCAAGCGGTTATTTTCTTGACTTTCCCGGCAGAGGCAATTAAAATAAGGTTGCACTGGAAACTTGATTGAAAAGGACGATGCCTATGTCCGGCGACCCGCGGCCCAACCTCCTCAAGCTGATCTCCCTGGTCCACCGCAAGACGCAGATGTATTTGAACGGCCGGGTCGAGCCGCTCGGGCTCACAAGCGGGCAGGTGCCTTTCCTCCTGATCGCCTGCGAGACCGGCGGGGTGCCACAGAACCAGTTCTGCGCCCTGCTCGATATGGATAAGAGCACCGTCGCAAAGACCCTCTCCCGGCTGGAGGCGCAGGGCTATGTGCGGCGGCGGGCCGTCTCGGGCGACGGGCGCGCGTTCGACGTCCTCCCCACCGACCGCGCCCGCGACGTCTACCCCTTTCTCCAAAAAATCGGCGACGACTGGATGGACGAGCTCGCCTCCGGGCTGACCGATATCGAACGCGCCATCTTTTCCCAGATGCTCCTGAAGGTCGCGCGGAACGCCTCGCGCCATTTTTCGGAGCCCGGCGCGCCCGAGTGACGCAATGATTAAAAGGAGCGGCGCCCGCGGGCGCCGCTCCTTTTTCGATTTCATCTTTAAGCCTCCACGATCGCGTGCAGCTCGGTAAAAATTTCCGGGTAGGCCTGCGTCAGGGTGCTGAGGCCCAGCTCCCGCGCCGTCAGGTGGCTCAGCACCTGGAAGGGGACGAGATACTCGACCGCGCTCAAAAAGGGCAGGTCGAGAAAGTCGCTGACCAGCCAGTTGGGCTGCCGCCCGGGGGTGCGCCCCGAACAGACGAGCACGCAGTTTTTGCTCTTTTTCGCAAACCACCGGTAGATTTCCTGCGCCCGTTCCCGCTCGGGGCCGTCCTCGGCGCAGACGAAAAAGACGACCGAGTCCTCCTTGACGCCGTAGCCGCTGCCGTGGAGGAACTCCTCCAGCTCGTAGGCCATCGAGGGCCTGCGGGTGGTCTCGAGGATCTTCAGGCAGGACTCCTGGAGCGTCCCGTAGCAGGGGCCGTACCCCACGAAGCGGTAGGCGTCCGCCGCGAGCATCATCCCGCGGTGATCGGCGTACCACGCCTTCGCGGCGCCGGCCGCGCGGCCGCAGCTTTCGGGCAGCCGCTCAAAGCCTTCCATCCAGCGGCGGTATTCGTCCGCGTCCAGCCGCTCGAGCGCGCGGGCCGCCTCCACCGCGCAGAGCAGCAGGATCACCATCGACGCCACATGTCCCCTGCTCTCGGGGAAGGACTCCTCGAAGCCGGTGGGCTTTTCGATGACGATGTCGCACTCCCGCGCGAGGGCGCCGCCGGGCGACAGGGTCGTGCAGAGCACGGGGATCCCCGCCGCCCGCGCGAGGCGCGCGCTTTCGATCGGGCCCGTCGTCCGGCCGGTCTGCGCCGGGCAGATGAGGAGCATCTCCTCCGGGCGGTAGACGCCGTTCGCGTTGAAGGGCGTGTGGCGGTTGAGGACGGCGGGCAACGAGCTGCTGGCTTCCACGCCCAGCAGCCTTTCCATGCACATGCCCGCCACCACGCAGACCGAGTGGGGGGAACCGTTCCCGCTCAGGTAGACCCGCTTCACGGGGTGGCTCAAAAAGTGCTTCACAAACGCGGCGGTGTAGCGTTCCCGGTCCCTGACGATCCGCCTGATATCGTCCGGCTCCGCCTCGATATAGCGGAGCATGGTATTTTCGTCGCGCATTGTTCCCTCCGCGGCCGTCAGGCAGAAAGTACCTGCGGGTGGGTTTTGAAGTAGTAGACGAACAGGTGCAGGATCATCGAATGGATGTCCTCGATCATCTCGTAGCTCGTCAGCGGGACGATGAGGTTCGCGTCCGCGTAATCCCTGACGAGCCCGCCCTCAAAGCCGGTCAGCCCGATGATGGGGGACCGCTTCCGTTTGGCGTGCTCGCACGCCTTGATCAGGTCGGGGGACTTGCCGCTCGCGGACACGAGGATCAGCACGTCGCCGGGGTCGAAGAGGTTCTCCATCTGCTGGGAGAAAATCTCGTCGAAGGCGATGTCGTTTCCGAACGCGGTGATCTTCTCCACGTTGGAGGAGAGCGACTGGATGCGGAACCGCCGCACGCCGGGCGTCTGCACCGCGTTCTTCCCAAAGTCGCAGGAGAAGTGGTTCGCGGTGCCCGCGCTGCCGCCGTTGCCGGCGATGAAAACCTGCCGGTCGTTCCGGTGGGCCTCGGTCAGGATGTCGACCGCCTTCTGGAATTCCACGGGGTCCAGACGGGCGATCGTCTCGGCGATCATATCGGTATAAGCCTTTAAAAATGCCTGCATATCGGTTTTCCCTTTCGTCGCGCCCGGCCCTCAGGGGATGAAGACCGGGATGCCGTTTTCTTCAAAGACGCGCGCGAACGGCTCGAGCGAGGGGGTCTCGCGCGTGTAGCGGAAGGGGTATTCCTTCCCGAGCAGCTCGTATTTCGCGCCAGCCGTCTGGTGGTAGCGCAGCAGCTCGAGCCGCTCCAGCCCTTCGGCCCCCCTGAGCAGCGCCGCCGTGCGCTCCATGTTTTCCACGCTGTCGTTTACCTGCGGGATGACGGGGATGCGGATGATAAACGGCCGGCCGCTCTCCTTTAAGAGCGCGAGGTTTGCGAGGATCCGGTCGTTCGACACGCCGGCATATTCCCGGTGCACTTCGCTGTCCGCGTGCTTGACGTCCATCATCACGAGGTCCACCCGCCCGAGCATCTCCCGGAAGACTTCCGCAGGCATGTGCCCGGAGGTCTCCACCGCGAGGTGCAGCGGCTTTAAAAAGTCCATCGTCTCAAAGAGGAACCCCGGCTGCGCCAGCGGCTCCCCGCCCGAAAAGGTCACGCCCCCGTTTTCCGCGAGGAAGGCGCGGTTTTTGAGCAGGATGTCCGCCAGCTCCCGGCTGGAAAGCTCCCGGGCCGCGAACCGCCGCAGGTTTTGGGGACAGGCCCGGATGCACTTCCCGCAGAGGATGCAGTGGTCCGGGCTGGGGCACACCGCCTCGCACGCGCCGCAGTGGATGCATCCGTTGCTCCCGCGCAGGACCTCCTGCGAAAAGGAGAGCCCCTCGGGGTTGTGGCACCACTTGCAGCGCAGCGGGCAGCCCTTGAGAAAGACGGTCGTACGGATGCCCGGCCCGTCGTGGACGGCGAATTCGTTGATGTCAAAGACCAGTCCCCGCTCCATGCCGCCGCCTCACAGGGTCATCGCGGCGCGGGCGATGATGTGGTCCTGGTACTCCCGGCTCAGTTCGACGAAGTAGCCGCTCCAGCCCCACACCCGCACCACCAGGTTGCGGTAGTTTTCCGGCTCGCGTTGCGCCTTGCGCAGCAGATCGGAATTGACGGCGTTGAGCTGCAGCTGGTGCCCGCCCATCAGGATGAAGGCGCGCACGAGCATTGCGACCTTGTCGATCGCCTCCTCGTTGCGGAAGACGCTGTCGTGCAGCTCGAGCGTCACCGGCCCGCCGTTGCACACCTTGCGCAGGTCGGGCTTGCAGAACGACTTGAACATCGACACCGGACCGTTCAGCCGGACGTTGAGGCTGGGAGAATAGTTGGCGGGCAGCGGCTCCCCCCGCAGCCTCCCGTCGGGGGAGGCCCCCATGTCCTCGGACATCCACATGTAGTACATGGCGGAGCCGGTCCCGGGGCGGTAGCGGCCGCCGAACCCGTTGCGGTAGTGGGAGAGCACGCGGGCGTACATGTCGACCAGCCGCACGGCGATCCCGTCGGCGCGGTCGTCGTCGTTGCCCATCTTGGGCGCGTCGAACCGCAGGGTGTGGTGGAGATCCTCCCACCCCTCGAAGTTGCGCGCCACCGCGTCGATCAGCTCGTGCGGCAGGACGCTGCCGTCGTCGTAGACGACCTTCTTGATCGCGGCCAGCGAGTCGACCGCCGTGGCGATGCCCGGACCGTGCAGGCCGAAATTGTTGTACTTCGCGCATTTGGAGATGTCGCGCCCTATGGAGACCGCCTGCTTGGAAAGCAGGGAGTGCATCGGCGAGGGGCGCGGGGCGGTGTTGTGGAAGACGGCGTCGATCCTCGCCATCTGCGCCTCCATCTCCCCCTCGAGGCAGTCCATGAACGCGTCGAAATCGGCGCACTCCTCCAGATGCTCCTCCATGCAGCGGTTGACCAGCTTCACAAAGGGCATCGCCTCGTAGTTGATCCCCTCCGCGCCGTACCCGGGGATGACGAACTCCCAGCAGCCCGCGACCGCGTAGTCGCGCGCGTCCTCGAGCTCGTAGCCCCAGCCGACCAGCGCCGGGACGACGACGTCGTCGTTGCAGTACTGGGGGAAGCCGAGCCCCTTCTTCGTGAGGCGGCTGCCCAGCCGGAAGACCTCCATCGGCGTATTTTTGTCCACCCGCAGGTTGATCTTCGGGTCGATGACCGCCAGCTCGAGGCTCGCCCGGATGCAGAGCTCGCTCAGCTCGTTATAGGCGCAGTTTCCCTGCGCGTCCACGCCGCCGAGCACCATCGCCTGGCCGCTGTCCCCCTGCTGGATGCCGAAATAGATGTCGGTGTCCCGGTTGAGGGAGATGAAGAAGTCCTCCACCAGCTCGAGCGCCTCCTCCTTCGTCATGCCGCGCGCGCGGTCGGCGGCGAAGAAGGGGTACATATACTGGTCGAACCGCCCGAGCGGAGAATGGGTCGGATTCTCATAGCGCAGCGCGAAGTTGAGGAACTTCAGAAACTGCAGCGCCTCCAAAAAGCTTTCCGCGCCCTGCCGCGGAATCTTGGAGAAGGTACGGCGGACCGTCTCGTTGCCCTGCGCCTCCGCCGCGTCGCGGATGCGGTCGGCGAACGCCTCCAGCTCGTCGATGAGCAGGAGCTGGTTTTTCCAGAACGCGCGCGCCTCTTCCTCCTCCCCGCGCTCCCCGAGCCGGGAGGACACCTCGGCGCGCAGGCCCTCGAGCCCGACCGTGATCGCGTGGCCGTACTCCGCCACATTGTTGGAGATGCCGCCGATCGTCGGCTCGTTGAGCATGTGGCTGATCCGCCCGTCGAGGTACCCGTAGGAGCCGTGAGGAAACTCGGGCAGACGCAGCATCACCCGCGTGCCCGCGATCCGCTCCCACGGGAAGACCACGATCTCTTCGCTTCGCATGACGCGCGCGTGGGCGCGCGTCGCCTTCTCCTCGTCGCTCAGAGCGGGATCCGCGAGGATATCCGTCAGGTCGACGGGAATCTCCCGCCGCAGGCGCTTGTGGTCGCGGCGGTTGACAAAATAGTCCAGCTGCTTTTCAATATATTCAGTCATCGGGATGTCCTTTCCGCCCGCGGACGGCGTCCTGCCGGAAGGCTCTTCAGCCGTCCACCTTGAGCTGGGGCGCTTTGAAGAAATTTTTGACGATCATCGAGCAGCCGCCGAGCGCGAAGGTCCTGCCTGTCAGCTTGCCGCGCAGCACGCGCGGCTGGATGTCGGACGAGGGGCCCAGCAGCTTTTCGATGTTCTCTCGGACGATCGCGAAAAAGGTGCCGTCGTCAACGCAGTCCTCGATGATGACGGTCTGGATGTCGTAGAGGAGCATGGCGTTGACGACCGCCATCGCCAGCTTGACGCCCGCGTCCCCGAGGACGGCCATCGCCAGAGGCTCCCCCTCCTGCGCGCGGGAGACGATCGTGTCGTAATCCGCGGGGCGCTCCGCCCCCCGCGCATAGTTGATTTCCACCGCGCCGGTGGTCGCGTAGCATTCAAGACAGCCCCGCTGGCCGCACCGGCAGGCCGGCCCCTCGGGGTCGAGGACCGTGTGGCCGAGGTAGCCCGAGTTGCCGAAGCCGCCCTCGTAGCTCTTCCCGTTGAGGAAGACCGCCATGCCGATGCCCACCCGGCGCGCCACATAGAGGAAATTCTTGGGCAGCGCGGGCTGCACGGTGCGTTCGGCCGCCGCGAGCAGGTGGATGTCGTTGCGCACGGTGACGGGAACGCCCAGCTTCATCGACAGTTGGGCGGCGATGTCGCCGCCCTGCCAGATGTGGTCCATGCGGTCCATGCGCACGGCGAGGTTCCTGGCGATGTCCACCCGTCCGGGGATGCCCAGGCCGATCCCGATCAGGTTCTCCGTGGCGATGTTCAGCCTGCGCATTCCCTCGCGAATCGCGTTCACGAGGTTCTCCTCGATGTCCTCCATCGTCTCCCCCGGCAGGCAGTCCCACTCCTGGGAGTAGAGGACCTTCTCCCGCAGGTCGGAAAAGGCGACGCGCACCGGCGGGTACTCGAGGTCGACGCCCACCGCGAAGTAGCGGCGGAGGTTGAGGGTGTACATGATCGGCTGCCGCCCGCCCATCGATTCGCCCAGGCCGGCGCGGTAAATGAGGCCCCTGGTGTCGAGCTCCTTGAGGATGTTGAGTACCGTCGGCCGGCTCAGGCGGGAGAGGGTCACGATCTCCTCCACCGAAAGCGGGTCGTTTTTCAGCAGCACTGCCAGCACCAGATACTCGTTCGCCTGCTTGATAATCTTATTGCTGTTTGCCGCTTTCCTCATTTCACACAACACCTTTACAAAATACCTTTACAAATTCAGCAGTCCTGCTTTGGGGGCTGGTTCTCCATCGACGCGGAATGGGCCTTGGCGTCCCCCGTGACGATCTGCGGCGTGCGGCTCGTCCCCAGCCGGTCTGCGCCGGCGGCGATCATCCGCTCCGCGTCCTCGCGGGTGTTGATATTGGTCGACGCCTTGATTTTCATCGTGTCCCCGACCGTCTGCCGGATCAGCCGGACGTCCCGCTCCCGCGCGCCGTCCGTTCCGAAGCCGGTGGAGGTCTTGACGTAGTCCGCGCCCGCCTGCTGGCAGAGCAGCGACGCCGCGACGATCTCCCGGTCGGTGAGGTAGCAGGTCTCGATGATGACCTTGACCTTCGCGCGGCCCGCGGCCGCGGCCACGACCCCGGCGATATCCCGGCGGACGAGCTCGTAGTCCTTTTCACGCAGGGCGCCGATGTTCATCACCATGTCCACCTCATCGGCGCCGTCCTCAACGGCGAGCGCCGCCTCCATCGCCTTCACGCAGGAGCGGTTGGCTCCGAGCGGGAACCCGATGACGGTGCAGGTGTAGAGCCCAGTTCCCCGCAGCAGCTCGTGGACGTAGGCCACGTGCACCGGGTTGACGCAGACCGAAGCGGCGCCGCAGCGGACGGCCTCCTCGCAGAATTGTTTGACCGTCTCCCGGGTCGTGTACGCCCGCAGGACGGTGTGGTCGCAGTATTTGCCCAGCGGCTTCTCCGCGGCCTTTCCGGAGGGAAAAACTTCCTCCCTGACCTGCTCAATTATACCATTCTTCTCCATGGAATATCAACAGCTTCCTTTCCTGATAAGTTCGGGGTGCCCCGCGCAGTAGACCGCCCCGGCGATGACCGCGTCGTCCATCATCACGCTCTGTTCGATCGTGTAGTGCCCGCGGCAGGAGATGAACGCGATGCGGTCGGTGTATTCGCGCACCCGGTCGAGGAGCAGGCCGCCCATCTTGGCGACGCCGCCCCCGATGATGACCAGCTCGGGGGACATCAGCGTGAGGACGTTGCTCAGCCCGATGCTGTAGCTCCTCGCGATCCGGTCGACCTCCTCCAGCGCGAAGGGGTCCCCCGCGCGGGCCGCGTCCTCCAGCATCCGGCAGCTGATCCCCGCCGGGTCCCCCCCGCACATCTCCATGATCCGCGAGCCCGCGGGGACATATCCCGGCCGGCGCAGCCGCCGTTCGATCCCGAGCCCGGAGCAGATCTCCTCCACCCGGGTCATCGCCCCCGGCTCGGGCGACTGCCAGTCGGGGATGTAGGTGTTGCCGAAGTAGGCCGCGCCGTAGCCGACGCCGTCGTAGTAGACCCGGTCGATGAAGAAGGCACCGCCGATGCCGCTGCCGATGTTGGTGTAGAAGACGTTGCCGGCCTCCTTCCCCCTGCCGAGGTAGAGCTCGGAGAAACCGCCCGAGACGGTGTCGTTGAGGACTTCCGCCGGCATCGAAAAGGTCTCTTCCAGCCACCCGCGCAGCGGGAAGTCCTCCCAGCCGGGCACCTGCACCGAATTGAGGGTCCTGCCCGTGCTGCTTTCGATCTCCCCGCCGAAGCCGGCCGCGAGGGACCGGACCCTGCCGCCGAACCGCTCCTCCATCCGCAGCAGCTCGGGGACCTTGGCGGACAGCCAGTCGAGCACGTCTTGGGCCCCGCGGGGCAGCGGGATCTTCCCGGTGATCGTGTGCAGCAGCCTGCCGTCGGCGGTGCCCAGCGCGGCCTGCTGCTTGGTCGCGCCGATCTCAATGCCGATATAGAGGTTTTCCATCATGCCATGACTCCTTATCGGGTGTAATGTTTGCCTGCGCTCAGCGCAGCTCGCCTTTGTAGTTCACGCTGTCGAGCAGGACCGCGACGAAGATGATGAGGCCCTTGACGATGGTGTAGGAGTAGGGGGACGCGTTGAGCATCGTCAGCCCGTTCATGATCGTCTGGATCAGCACGATGCCGATCAGCGCGCCGGGGATGATGTTCCCCTTGCCTCCGAAGAGGCTCGTGCCGCCGAGCACCGCCGCCGAGATCACGACGAATTCGTTGCCGTAGGAGAAGCTCGAATAGACGTTCGCCACCTGGCCGGCCAGCAGCAGCGCGGCGATGCTCGCCGTGATGCCGCAGAGCAGGAAGGCGAGGAACTTGACCCGCGCCGTGTTGATGCCGACGCTCTTGGCCGCGGCCTCGTCGTTGCCGACCGCGTCGATGTGCCGCCCGAAGGGGGTCTTGCGGTAGAGGAAGGCGAAGATGAGCACCATCACGAGTTGCAGGATGACCACCACCGGGAACCGGATGGGGCCGACGACGCTCTGGGAGAAGGGGGACAGCTCGCTCATGTAATAGACCTTGGAGCGGGAGATGATGAGCCCCAGCCCGCGCGCGATGCTCATGGTGGCCAGCGTGACGATGAAGGAGACGATCCCAAATTTGCCGACCAGCAGGCCGTTGAAGGCGCCGAACACAGCGCCGATGCACAGCCCCACGAGCCAGACCACGAGGATCGCCCAGCCGTTTCCGGCCAGCCCGTTGTCGCGGAACTTTTCGAGCACCAGCCCGCAGATGACGCCCGTCACGTACATCACCTGCCCCACCGAGATGTCGGTGGAGGCGGTGGAGAGCACGAACACCATCCCGAGCACCGCGATGCCGAGCGGCGCGGCCTGCTGGAGGATGTTCAGGATGTTCGAGAGGGAGAGGAAGTTGTCGCAGACGACGCTGAAATAGACAACGACCAGCAGGAAGATGACATAGACCCCGTACTTTGTCGCAAGGGCCAGGAAATTCCCGGAGCTCCGCCGTGCGGCGGCCGTCTGGTTAGCCGGCATCCGAGATCCCCCCTTCCAGCGCGTATTGGATGATCCGTTCCTGGTCGAACGCGGCCTTCGGGATATCCGCGACGATGCGGTCCCGGTACATGACGAGGATCCGGTCGCAGATGCCCATGACCTCCTCCATCTCGGAGGAGACGAGCAGCACCCCGCAGCCCTCCCTGGCCAGTTCGTTGATATAGGTGTAGATTTCGTACTTCGCGCCCACGTCGACGCCGCGCGTCGGTTCGTCCATGAAGAACACCTTCGGTTCGCTGGCCACCCATTTGGCGATGACCACCTTCTGCTGGTTGCCGCCCGAAAGGTTCTTGACGAACTGCCGCTGCGGGTCGGAGGTCTTGACGGTCAGCTTCTTCACAAGGTCGAGCGCCGTCCTTTTCTCCCGGCTCCGGTCGACCACGCCGAGCGCGCCGGTCATCCGGTCGAGCACGACCATCGTGACGTTCTCCTCGATCGTCTTGGGCATGATGAGCCCCTCCTGCCGCCGGTTCTCGGTGACGTAGGCGATCCCCTCACGGATGCACCGGGTTGGCGTGGGACGGGTTAGCGCCTTGCCCCTGACGAGGATTTCGCCCCCCTCCGAGGGTTCGGCGCCGAAGAGGGAGCTCAGCAGCTCGGTACGCCCCGCGCCCATCAGGCCGAACATGCCCACGATTTCCCCGCTGCGGATTTCGAGGGAGACGGGCGACCTGCTGCCGCTGCGGACGAACTCCCGCACCTCGTAGATCGGCTCGCCGATCTCCTTTTCGATCGTCGGGTAGACCTGGTTCATCTCCCGGCCGACCATCAGCCGGATGATCTCCCGTTTGTCCAGCGCGCTGTTCTGAAAGGTGCCCACCGAGTTGCCGTCCCGCAGGACGGTGGTGCGGTCGCAAAGGCGCATCACATCCTCGAGGATGTGCGAGATGTAGATGATCGAGACGCCCCGCGCCTTCAGCCCCCCGATGACCTCGAAGAGCTCCTCCTTCTCCTTGGGGGAGAGGGAGGTGGTGGGCTCGTCGAAGATGATGATCTTCGCGTCCTTTTCGAGCGCCTTGGAGATTTCAACGATCTGCCGCACGCCCATGGGCAGGCTCTCCACCCTGGTGCGGGGGGAGATGTCCAGGCGGAACAGGTCGATGTAGACCTGCGCGCGCTCCTCCATCTTTTTGTTGTCGACCGACAGCCCCCTGCGGGGGAAGCGGTCCACAAAGAGGTTCTCCGCCACCGTCAGGTTGGAGAAGAGGCTGAACTCCTGGCGGATGAAGGCGATGCCCGCGCGGGTCGCGTCGTTTGGGGTGGCGGGCGTGTAGACTTCCCCGCCGAGGCGCATCGTCCCGGAGTCGAACCCGTAGACCCCGCCCAGGATCGACATCAGCGTGGATTTTCCCGCGCCGTTCTCCCCCACGAGCCCCAGCACTTCCCCGGGGCAGAGATCCAGGTTCACGCCGTGGAGGACTTCCGCGCCGTAAAAGCTCTTATGGATATTGTCCAGCTGCAACAGCGGTTGACTGCTCACAGACCGACGACCTCCTATATTGGATTCCGCGGCGCCCATCAGGCGGCCGCCGCGGCGTAGTTTTTCCTTCGGTTGGAAAGGATATCGGCCAGCGCCGCTATGATCACGATGAACCCCTTGACGAGGCTGAGCACATACCAGTCCATACCCAGCAGGTTCATCACATTGCTGAGCATCGTGATGAAGATGACGCCGTAGAGGGTGTGCTTCGCGCCGCCCGAGCCGCCGAAGATGCTCGTGCCGCCGATGATGATGCTGGACATGATGTCGATGAACATCTTGTCGCCCAGGCTGGAGATGCCCGCCTGGTTGCGCGCGGTCAGCACCACGCTGGCCGCGCCCGCGTAGATCCCGCTGAGCAGGAAGAGCAAAAACACGACCCGCTTGACATTGATGCCCGAGATGTGGCAGGATTTCGGATTGGTCCCCACCAGCAGCACATGCCGGCCGAAGATCGTCCGGGTCATGAGCCAGTGGGAGACGAGGAAGACCGCCGCCGCGATGACGATCGGCAGGAAGAACGCCTTCTCGCCGCCGATGCGGTAAAAGGCGGAGGGCAGCCCCATGATGGACGCCTTGTCGGTGACCTTGCTGGTGAAGTAGATCGCCATCCCGCTGAAGAAGAGCTGCGTCGAAAGGGTGACGATGAAGGAAGGCATCTTCAGCTTCACGACGGAGAACCCGTTGATCGCGCCCACCGCCGCGCCGATGGCGACCATCACGACGATCGCCAGCAGGATGGAAAGCCCCGTCCCCTTGAGGGGGGAGAGCGCCATGATGTACGCCCCCACCACGCTCGAGAGCGCGAGCACCGACGTGGAGGAGAAGTCGAGGCCGCCGTTGAGCACCGTGAAAGTCACGCCCAGCGAGATGATCAGGAGATCGCAGGTCTGCAGCAGCAGGTTCTTGAGGTTGTACAGGGTTGCGAAGTTGGGGACAAAGGCCGCCGACAGCACAGCCATGGCGATGATGACCAGCAGGATGGGGGACCCCAGCAGCCGGCCTGCCACGCGCTTTTTGTCAAACGTCTCTTTTAAGCTCATAACCATTCTCCTAACCTCTGGCGGATATTCGTCCGCCCGGCGCCGCGCCGCGCGGGAGCGGCGCCGGACGGATTGCAAAAACATTTACCGGTCTGCGCCGGGGGACTCCCCCGGCCGGGAGACGCTTACTTGGAGGAGTAGGCCACGTAGCCCCAGATGTCGCCCTTCACGTCGGACCAGTTGTCCAGCGTGGCCACGATGCCGGGGTCGAGGGCGTTGAGCTCGGCCGGCTTCTCGCCGTTCGCGAGCTTGATCGCCCAGTTCATGCTCTCCGCGCCCATGAACCGCGTGTCGTTGACCGCGCCGCAGTCGACATAGCCCTCTTCCATCATCTTCGCGAAGGTGGAGTCGCCGTCGAAGGTGACGATGCGCACATGGTTGGGATCGGAAGCCGGCACCCATTTGCCGAGGGGCTCAAGCACGCTCTGGATGGTGGTGAGCATCGCGTCGGACGGGGTGATGATCAGGTTGATGTCCGGGTCCTTCTCAAAGGCGTTCTGGAGTCCCGCGTACGCCTGGTCGACCTTCCAGTCGGTGGGGATCTCCGCGACGATCTCGAAGCAGTCGGGATATTTCTCCAAGGCCTCCTTGTGGCCCTGCTGGCGCTCGAGCGCGTTCTGGTCGCCGAGGCTGCCGACGAGCAGGACCGCCTTGTACTTCTTGCCCTCCTCCTGGGCCTTCTGGGCGACCCACTCGACCGACCCGGAGGCCAGGGAGATGTTGTCCACGAGGACCTGCAGGCTCGGCAGCGCCTCGTCGCCCATCACCGCGCGGCTGACCATGATGATCGGCACGCCCGCCTCGTTGCACTTCTTGACGGCCGCCACGATGGCGCCGCCGTCGCGCGCGCCGCAGAGGATCGCGTCGCAGCCCTGCGCGATCAGGTCCTCGATCTGCTGGTTCTGCTTGTTCGCGTCGCCCTCGCAGAGGCGCTGCACCACTTCGGCGCCCGCCGCCGCGGCGGCCTCGTTCATGTTGTCGATCGTGGAGACCCAGAAGTCCGAGTCGATCGTGTCGAGGGATACGCCGATCTTCAGGGCCTTCGCGGGCTCCTCGGCGGGGGCCGCGCTCGCGGCAGGGGCCGCCGCATCTCCGGTG
>NZ_JAPJQF010000100.1:0-3031 GCF_030825285.1 Anaerotruncus massiliensis (ex Togo et al. 2026) | reverse complement strand
GGCGGGAAGGGGCTCTTCGCCCCGCTTTTGTCCCGGGGCGGCCGTCCGCCTCACGGCTCCTCCCGGCGGAAGGCCGCGAGGTAGGCCTCCACCGAACGGGTCATCTCGCGGGAAAAGGCGGAGTTATACTTGCGCCCGCAGAAGGCCGCGAGCCACGCCTCATAGCCGTCCGCGCCCGATTTCGGGGCGAGCATCTCCCGCAGCTCGTCCGCCCCCATCCGGCGGTAGCGGTTCTCCCGCACGATCCGCTCCATCGCGCACCGTTCCGGTTTTTTGCGGGCCTTCTGCCCGGCGGTCGGATAGCCGAACACCACCATCGCCGCCGGGAAGACATAGTCCGGCAGGCCGAGCAGCGCCCGGTGCTCCTCACACCGCTCCATCACGTCCCCGATGTAGCAGGAGCCGACGCCGAGGCTCCACGCCGCGGTCACGGCGTTCTGCGCCGCGATGAGGCTGTCGTCCACCGCGAGCAGCAGGTCCCCCGCGCCCGGCAGGCGCGGCGCGCACCCGCCCGCCAGGAAGGCGTCGTACCACTTCTGGCAGTCGGCGCAGAAGACCAGCACGAGCGGGGCCTTCGCGATAAACGGCTGGTGGTCGCAGCTTTCGGCGAGCCGCGCCTTGAGCTCCGGGTCGGTGACGTCGAGGATGGTGTAGAGCTGCTGGCAGCCCGCCGTGGGGGCGTTGACCGCCGCGAGCAGGATGGCCTCCTTTTCCGCCGCGGGGACCGCCCGCTCCTCAAAGACGCGGACCGACCTGCGCGAAAGCAGGCTTTCGATGATCTCGTTCATGGGGGCTCCTTTCCCGCAAACGGGATGCGGCTTTCGCCGCATCCCGTCAGGCTCAGACGATTTCGAGCGCCAGCTCGACCATGTCGTTGAAGCTCGTCTGCCGTTCCTCCGGCGAGGTGATCTCGTCGGTGACGACGTTGTCGCTCACCGTCAGCAGGGTGAGCGCCTGGATGTGGTGCTTCGCGGCCAGCGTATAGAGCTCGCAGGTCTCCATCTCAACCGCGAGGATGCCGTAGTCCGCGAGCATCTTCGTCTTTTCGGGCAGGTCGTCGGAATAGAAGCGGTCGCTCGTGAAGATCGACCCGACGGTGGCGCGCATCCCCCTCTCCCGCGCCGTCTGATAGGCGCCCAGCAGCAGTTCAAAATCCGCCGACGGCGCGAAGGAGATCGGCCCGAACCGGCATTTGTTGATGTTGGAATCGGTGGAGGCCGCGGATGCGATCACGACGTCCTTGAGCTTCAGTTCCGCCCGCAGGCCGCCGCAGGTGCCGACGCGGATGATCCGTTTGGCGCCGTACTCCTGCATGAGCTCGCTGGCGTAGATGTGCATCGACGGCATCCCCATGCCGCTGCCCTGCACCGAGACGCGCTTGCCCTTGTAGGTGCCGGTGAATCCGTACATCCCGCGTACCTGGGTATAGCAGACCGCGCCCTCCAGAAAGGTCTCCGCGATATGCTTCGCCCGCAGCGGGTCGCCCGGCATCAGCACCCGGTCGGCGATCTCGCCCGGCTTTGCTCCGATGTGGATACTCATTTGACTGCCTCCTTTATCTCTGTGATCCGTCCGTTTCCGAAAATTGGCCGCATTGCCTGTCCCCATTATACGTTACCCGCGCGCCCTTTTCAACCGGAAAGCGGACGGGCGGCGGCCCCGCGCGGGATCGAATCGCCGGGCCGGACGGCCGCGTCGGCGGCGCGGGGATTCTCTCCGAGCCTGAAAAACGGGGGCCGGTCCTGCGACCGGCCCCCGTTGATTCCTCTTATGCCTCCGCGTCCCCGCCGTCCTCCCCGGGGCGTTCCAGCCGCGCTTCGATATAGCGCGGCACCTCCTCCCTGGGGATGCCCAGCGCGGCGGCCAGCTCCCCGAAGAGGAGCTCCTCGGCGCGCTTCATGAACCGTTCGTCCACCGTGCCGAACTTTTGGCGCTGGCCCTCCAGCTCCCGCTTTTTCGCGTAGATCGACATGGTCAGCTCGACCAGTTCCGCGCTGTCATAGGTTTTGAGGGCGTTCGCATAGTGCTCGGCCAGCTCTCCCAGCACCCGGCTGTAATAAGCCTTCGCCTGCACGGTGGGGATGCTGTCGACCAGCTCCTCCGCCTCCTTCTTTGTGAGGATCGGCCGCATGAACACCTTGTTGTCGTTCACCGGGGTGCGGATGACGCACTCCTGATAGAGCGGCTTCATCGTGTAGTAGGGCTGCTCCCCCGACGCGCCCGGCACCTTCCGCATGGCGATGTCCGCCACCTCGCAGACGCCCGTTCCTCCGTAAAAGACCAAATCTCCAACCTGATACATTTCCGATTACCTCCGAGGTCCTCTTGCCCGCTCCGCCCGGGGGCGTGAGCCGTCGCAGCAGTTCTTCGCGATCCGCGCTTTCGCATGGCTGTCCGCCGCGCGCCGCATCTATATTTTACCACAAAAAGCCGCCGGGATGTAAGAAGAAAATTTTTTCCCGCACAGGAATATTCGCCGCCGCGGCCCAGCGCGCAAAAATCCCGCCGCGCGGGCGGCGGGATTCGACCCTACCAGGCGGCGGGACCGCCTGATTCGAGGTATTCGCGGATGGCCTGTTCCACCTGCGCCACCTCCTCGCGGAAGGCGTCGGCGGAAATCCGCAGCGCGCCGTGCCCGAGGATGATGAGCTGTTCGAGCGCGTCGGAGGTCGCCACCCGCACCCGGTTGTGCTTTCCGAGCTCGCGGGTGACCTTCTCGATATACATGTCGGCCGTCTCGGCCTCCTTCGTATACACCACGCTGATGTTGTGCACCCGCTCGACCTCCCCCGGGTTCCCCTTCACCCGGTAGGCGTCGAACACCACGATCACCTCGCACTGCCGGAAGCCACGGTAGTTGCAGAGCAGGTCGACCAGCCGCCCGCGCGCCGCGTCCAGGTTCTCCTGCGCGAGGGCGTTCAGGTCGTCCCACGCGAAGATGATGTTGTAGCCGTCCACCAGCAGGTATTCCGGCCCGTCGAGTCCCTTGGGGGGCTGGGAGGGGGGCCGCCGGGCGGGCTCCCTCCTGACC
>NZ_JAPJQF010000030.1:0-28826 GCF_030825285.1 Anaerotruncus massiliensis (ex Togo et al. 2026) | reverse complement strand
CGTCTGGAATATCCAGAACTGCCTCGAGCAGAACAACCTCTTCACCCTGAATCTGAACCTCTCCTTTTTGCAGCGGCTCGTCGCGGCCGCCGCGGCGCCCGCCGCGATGCTCGCGGTCCGGTCCCGGATGCTCACCGAACGGGCGCTCTGGACGCGCGCGCCTTCGGACGGGGAGAGCCGAGTCCTGCAGACGGCCGCCCCGCGGCCGCTGGAGGCCGCGGAGGCGGGGGAAGCGCGCGGCGCGCGCCCCCTGCCGGTGGAAAAGATCCACGCGGGCATTCTGCCGCCGGCTCTCCCCACGCCCGGCCAAGCGGTCGCGCGGATTTTGGCCCTGCGCGGACATACGGCGCTTCTCCCGGCGTCCCCCGGACGCGCGTCCGCGCCTCTCCCGGCCAAAACGGACGGAAAGCCGGGCGGGGAAGCGGCGCCGGGCGGCCGGGAGCGTAAAACCCTCCGGTTCCTGGAGCGCCGGTCGCTCGCGGAGCGCCAGGTCTCCGCCATCCGGCAGAGATTCACGGTCTTCAATCAGGAAAAGCGCGGTCCGGCGGGTTCCCCGCCGGTTCGTCAACATAGATTTCCCCCGGCGGCGCGGGTCCGTCCGGCGCCCCTTTACGATTCCGAAGCGCCGGGGAGGCGGCAGGACGGGACGAACCTGCCGGCGCCGCCGGCGGTCCCGGGATCTCCTCTCCAGCCATTCTGGCAGACGCCTGTGGCTCCCGCCGCCGTGCCGCCCCCGCGGGCGGAACCCCCGACCGGGCGCGGACTGCCCGGGACGCCCCCCGCGTCCCCTCTCCCGGCGGCGCTGCCGCCGGCTGCGGAGCGGCGGGAAGCGCGGGCCGCGCGCCCGGCGGAACTCCCCGCGCCGACGCCCGCCCGCCTGCTATGGCCGCGGGCCGCGTCGGAACCCCCGCAGGCAGAACGCGCGGCGCGCCGGGAGCCGCCGGAGGCCCCGGTCCCGGCACGGCCGGTCCCGGAGGAGCGCGCGCGGCAGCCGCGCGCGGCGCAAAGGGAACCCGCCGAGGTTCCCGCTCCGCTGCCGCGGGCCGCGGAGCGCGCTTCCGCACAGCCCGCCGCGCAGCGGACGCCGAATCGGATCCTCCCCGCGCCGACGCTTCCGCGGCAAATTGGGCGGGCGGACGCTCCGGAAGCCCCGGCCTTCGCGCCGGTGCGGCAGGCGGACCAGCCCGCGCCGGCTCCCGCGCTCCATCCAATTCAGCGGACGCGGGAACCGTCGGCGGTTTCCCCGTTTTTCCCGGCGCAGCCGATGCGCGCCTCCGCCCGGCCGACACGTCCGGCGGACACGCCCGGTTCTCCGGGACCGGCCGCGCCGCAGCGGCTTTTGACGCGGCGGCCCGCGTATCCGATGGAACCGTCCGCGGCGCCCGTTCTTCCGGCGGCGCCGCATCTGCCGGCGCCGGCCCCGATGGCGGAGCCCGCCCCCAAGGCCCGGGCCCGGAGCGTCACGGAGCTCTCGCGGCCCGCACAGCCCGCCTTCGGGCCCGCGCCGATCATCCTGCGCGCCGAACCGCCCGCCATCCGGCAGGCTGCCGCGGAAACGGACTCCCCGGACATCCCGACGGTCCGCACCCGTCGCGTCGAGACGGAAACCGAGGTCCGGACCACCCTCAACCGCGCGGTCAACGCGTCTCGGGGGGAGCTCCCGGGACCGGACGGGCGGGCGCTGACGAAGGCGGTGGAAGAGGCGCTGGCGCATCTGGATTTGAGAAAACTCTCCGACCGGGTCTACCGGGACCTGGAATCCCGGCTGCGGTCGGAAAAAGCAAGAAGGGGGCAGTGGTAACATGTTGAAGAAGGCGGCTTCCAGAGCGGCGGACGCCCTCTATGAGGGCAAGCTGGAGAAGGCGAAGCTTTTCCGCGTCGTCAGGGGGATGCAGATGGGCGATATGCTGCCCGTCCAGTTCAACCCCTCCGAGTACCAGATCTCCCGATCGGTCAACCTGAGCAGGAAGCTCTCGATCGGGAAGGACCAGGATATCGACAAGATGCAGGCGGCGGCCGGCAACTTCGCCACCTTTTCCGCGACCCTCTATTTCGACACCGACACCGACCTGAGCGGCTTCGACACGGGGAGCCTCTCCTCCGCGCTCAAATCGGTCCTGCTGCCCAAGCTCGGCAAGAAACCGACCGAGGTCTGCCAGTCGATCGCCAACATGCTGAAGTACAACGACGAACAGCACGCCCCCCTCAAGGTGCGCTTCGTGTGGGGGCGGCTCGACTTCATGGGCTACGTGGCCAGCTCCTCCATCAGCTACACCATGTTCTCGCGGGACGGCACCCCGCTGCGCGCCAAGCTGCAGCTCACCATCGTCGGCGAGGAGACCGAGCTTTTGCAGCGCCGGATGATCCGCACCTTCAGCTCCCCCAACCGCACCAAGGAGCGCACGCTCACCGAGGGGGACCCCCTCTGGCTGATGGCGCAGCAGGAGTACGACGACCCGGCCATGTGGCGGACGATCGCCGAGGCCAACGGAATCCTCAATCCCCGGAAGATTTCCGGGGCGATGCGCCTCAAGGTGCCTTCCATCAAGTGAGTCCTCTTTTCAGGAAAGGGCGGTGAAGCAGATGGACCTGATGAAGCAGAGCACGGCCTACGCGCTGCTGAAAAAGAAATACCGGGAATTTGCGGCTCCCACCGTCCGGGTCCTGGTGGAGGGGAGCGATTTGGGCGAGCGGTACCACGCGGCGCTCAGCAATGTTTCGGTCGAGCTCACGAGCGAATACCCGGCCTCGGGATGCAGCTTCGACCTGCTCGGGGAGTACCGGCCCCCCGACAGCGACTTCGACTCCAAGGGCGCGCTGCGCCTGCTGGAATTGGGCGCCAAGGTGGAGGTGAAGCTCGGCTACATCGCCACGGAGACGGTTTTCTACGGCCTCATCACCGGATTGGACTACCGCTTCGACCCCGAGGAGGCACCCGTCGTGCATGTGGAATGCATGGACGCCAAATGCCTGCTCATGAAGACCCAGCGGCTGGAAATCTTCCGGGAGAAGCGGATCGACCGGGCGGTGCAGGCGCTGCTGGGCGAACAGCCGGTGGGCGGCTACCTCAAGGGCAAACAGGTCGATCCGGTCCCCGGGGAGATCAAAATGCTGGCGGCCGGCATGGAGACGAGCTACGACTTCCTCGTGCGCCAGGCGCGCTACGCGGGCTGCGAGTTCTTCCTGCTGGCGGGCAAGGCGTATTTCCGCAAACGCCCCGCCGCCGGCCAGCCGGTCATGACGGTGAGCCCCGGGGAGGCGCTCCTTTCGGCGGGCCTCAGCCTGCGGGGCGCGCCGCTGGTCCAAAAGGTGACGGTGGTGGGGATCGATCCCCAGACCGACAGGGAATTTTCCGGCAGCGCCCAGTCCCGCGGGAAGTTTGGGAAGGGCGCGGCCCCCTCCCGGATGCTCTCGGGCACCGAGCGCGTCTACCTGGACGCGCAGGCCGAGTCGGCCTCCCAGGCGCAGGCCCGCGCCAAGGCCCTGCTCGGCAGCATCGAGCAGGGCTTCGGGACGCTCGAATGCCGGTGCATCGGCCTGCCGGAGCTTGTGCCGGGCCGGGCGGTCCGTGTGAAGGGACTCTCCGGGCGGATGGACGGGAGCTTTTACGTGACCGCTGTCCGGCACGCCTTCGACGAGACGGACGGGTACACAACGACGTTTGAAGCGAGGATCAACAGCCTATGAATTCGATTGCGGAACTGCTCGGCGGCGAATACGGCAACGACCGGGCCTTCCTCCGCCCCGGCGGCATGGTCCAGGGGACGGTGACCGACAACGCGGAGAGCGGGGAGCCCGGCATGGTCAAGGTGGAATTCACCGCCTGGAAAAGCGGCAAGAACGTCTGCGAATGGATCCCGCTGCTGCGCCCCTACGCGGGCAAGGACTACGGCAGCTATCTAGTTCCCGAGGTCGGGGACATTGTGCTGGTGGGGTTCATCGGGACCGACTTCAGGCGCCCGGTGGTGCTCGGGAGTCTCTTCCCCGCCACGGCGCAGATGAAAAGCGACAGCTTCGAGAAGAAGAACACCACCCGCAGGTTCAAGACCAAGGGCGGCGTCGACCTCACCCTCTCGGACGCGCAGGGCAAGGCGTCGGTGGAGGCGGTGACGCCGGGCGGACTGCGTCTCGCCCTCGACGATGGGAAGCAGCTCATGACCCTCGCGGACAAGAACGGCCAGAACCAGCTTTCCATCGACTGCCAGAAGGGCGAGGTGAGCCTTGAGGGCAAGTCGAAGCTCACGATTAAGGCCGGAAGCTGCGAGATCACGATGGACGGCATGGCGGGCAAGCTGGAACTGAAGGGCGGACAGCTCTCCATCAAGGCCGATATGCAGGCCGAACTGGACGGCGGCCAGAGCCTCGGGCTCAAGGGTACCATGCTCAAGGCCGAGGGCACGCAGGTGTCCGTTTCGGGCAGCGCCATGACCCAGGTATCCGGCGGCATGGTGAAGCTGGGATAACGCGGAAAGAAAGGGAGTGCTGATATGGCCGACACAAGAGGGTTCCTGGGGCGGGGGCTTTGTTTTCCGCCGCGCGTGGACCCGGCCACCGGGCGCTTTTGCATGGTCGACGCGGAGGAGGACATCCGCCAGTCGATCTATATCATCCTCATGACCCGTATGGGGGAACGCGCGATGCTGCCCGATTTCGGCAGCCGCATCCACGACTACGTGTTCGAGCTGCCCGACCAGACGGCGGAAAACCTGATCGCCACCGAGATCGTGGACGCGCTCGCACGCTGGGAACCGCGCATCGTGGATACCGAGGTGGAGGTCGACGAGAGCGGCGTCCGCGAGGGCAAGCTCCTCTTCAACATCCGTTACACGGTGCGGGACACCAACAACCCCAACAACCTGGTGTTTCCCTACTATCTCTACGAGGGTGTCGGGCAGGACTAAGCGCCCAATGAAGGAGGCGACAGATCATGGCAGAACCGAAAACTTCCGGGCGGCCGGCGCTGGCCGCGCTGGCCCGTTCCTACGTCCCCGAATGGCGCTTCGATGAAAAGAACCCCGACAGCGGTTCGGCGGTCGCGCTGCTGGTGGACGACATGCTTCTGGAGAGCGAAAAGCGCCTCGGCCGGGCGATCGGCAAATACCGCGTCCAGTACCTGAACCTCTTCGACCGCCTCCGCGAGGAGCCCTCCGAATCGGCCAAGAGCTTCGTGCGCTTCACCCAGGCGGCGGGGATGGACGACCCGGTCCACGTCCCCAGGGGCACCCGCCTCTACGCCGAGGAAAAGGGCCGGCGGCTCGTCTTCGAAACGACCCACGCCATCACCGCCACACAGGCCGAGCTTGTGAGCGTCGCGGTCACCGACGGCGCCACCGACCGGATCGTGCGCCTTCTGGACAAGGGCGCGCCGGGCGCCTCGGAGGGAAGCTTCACGGCGTTTGACCTCTCGGGCGAAAGCGAGGCGGAGCACCGGCTGCTGCTCGGCTTTGACGGCGCGTTCGACGCGCTGGAGGATCTGGAGCTCCTACTGCGGGTGCGCACCCCCGATCCCGAAAAGCTGGACGGGGCGCTCGAAACGCTCTGCCGGAAGGAGCTGCGCTATTCCCTGCTCGAGCCGGAGGGGGAACGCGTCTTCCGGACGGTGGAGCGGCAGGGCGGCGCCATCCGGCTTTCCCTGCCCGGCTGCACGCCGCAGAAGGTGGAGCTGGGCGGCCGGGAGCGGTACGTGCTCTGCGTGCGCGCGCCCGGCCCGCTGGATCTCGAGCTCTGCGGGGCGCAGCTCTCCTTCGCGGGGGAGGCGCTCCCGCCCGACGAGGTGCGCTGCGCGGGCGTGACGCAGAACGCCGGGCGCTTTCTGCCCTTCGGCGGGCCGATGGAAATCTACGCCGAGTGCGGCATCGAATGCCGCCAGGCGTTCGCCCGCCGGGGCGCGCGGGTGGCGATGCGCTTCTCGCTGGGATTCGAGACGGTGGAGCGCAAGCTCCCCGAGGCGGTCAGCGACATCGACTACAAGCTCCTCATGAAGGGGCCGCGCGAGGCCCCCAGGCTGGAGCCCATGCAGGTGCGCGCCGACTACGCGCTGCTCGAATACCGCAGCGTCCGCGGCTGGCGCAGGCTTCTGGAGGAGGAACACGCGGCGCTGCTCTTCAACGGCTCGACCGAGGGCGCGATGGAGTGCTCCTTCCTGCTCCCCCGCGACATCGCCGAGGAGGACGGGGAACCGCGCCTGCGCCTGCGCCTCCTGCGGGCGGACAATCTCTACAGCATGCCCTGCGTGCAGCTCTGCCCGGTGATCACGGGGCTCTCCTTCTCCTACCGGTACGAGGAGGACAGCCTGCCGCCCGATTACGCCTGCACCCGCAACAACTTTGAGACGGCGGAGGTCACCGGGGCCATCGCTTCCCGCCGGGCGTTCCCCGTCTTCTACAACAACGAGTGCGGCCGCACGGCCATGTATCTCGGCTTCGACCTGCCGCCGCGCGGAATGCCGCTCTCCCTCTACCTCGAGGTGGAGAACGACGAGGACGCGGCGCTCGACTACACGGCGGAGTACCTCTCGCCCGACGGCTTTGCACAGCTCCAGGCGGTGGACAACACGGGGGGCCTCCTCTACGCGGGCACGCTGCTTTTACCGGTGCCGGACGACATCGTAAAGAAGGAGCTCTTCGGCCGGGAGTGCTGGTGGCTGCGCCTGGTGCTGCGGCGGCAGCCCTCCGGACAGCTCCCGCTGGTCAGGGAGGTCCTCACCAATATGGCGCGGGTGGAAAACCGGCGCAGCAGCTCGGAGGTCTTCTACCTCGCCGACCCGGACGCGCCGCTGGGGATCGCGCTGGCGGAGCAGAACCTCGTCTCGCTCGAGGTGTGGGTCAACGAGGAGGACGGCAATCCGGAAAACGCGGAAAACTGGGTGCGCTGGAACCGGCGGATCGGCCGGGGCCAGCAGGGCCGGTACTGCGGCGTCGACCTGGCCGCGGGCACGGTGGAGTTCGAAAAGAACGCCTTCGCGCCCTACCCCCTCAAGGAGGGCGGTCCCGCGGTACGGGTGGATTACCGGAGCTACCAGGGCGCGGCGGCCAACGTGGGGCCGGACACGATCACCGTCCTGGAGGAATCGGTCCGCTACATCTCCTCCGCCACGAACCCGATGGCGGCCTACGGCGGCTGCGACGGGCATACCGAGGAGGCCTACGCCGCCTCGGTCCGCAACCTGCTGCGCACCCGGGGACGGGCGGTCACCGAGCAGGACTTTTTCGACCTCATCTCGAGCGTCAGCTACGGCGTGCGGCGGATCAGGGTGCTGCCGGGCGTCACGCCGCTCGGCCAGCGGGACGAACGCGCCATCACCGTGGCGCTGCTCATCGAGGAATACGAAAAGGGCGGCCATATCTTTTCGGCGGTGCGGGACACCATCCGCGAAAAGCTGCTCGCCTCGAGCGGCATCCTGCCCCAGGGGCGGGCGCTGATGCTCTGCCAGCCGCGGTTCGTGCGGTTTTCGGTGCGGGTGTGGCTCGAGTGCGGGCCGGACGGCGACCCCTACGAGCTCCAGCAGCAGACCCTCGCCGACATCCGCGCCTTCCTCGACCCGCTGACCGGCGGCTACGACGGAGACGGCTGGGAGATCGGCACGCTGCCCACCCGGCCGCAGCTGCTCGCCTGGCTGGGGCTGCGGCGGCCCGGCATCCTCATCGCGCGGATGGCGCTTTCCGCCCGCAGCCGCGGGCGGGAATACCCGGTGGACGAAAAGCTGGCCGCCGCCGTGCAAAGCCCCTTCGCCATGGCGGTGAACGGCGAGCACATCGTCTATGTCAATCTGCGGGACCGCAGGGAATAGGAGGTGTCCGGGATGCTGAATCTGCCCCGGCTGGACGATCTGGACTATCAGAAGCTTTGGGACCGCGCCCGCGCCATGGCGCCGGTGCTGGCGCCCGAGTGGACCGACCTCAACGACCACGATCCCGGCGTCACGACGCTCCAGGCGTTCGCGTGGCTGTGCGACAGCCTGAACTATTACATCAACGCCACCGGCGAGGCCCACCGGCTTGCCTACCTCAAGCTCCTGGGCATCCGCCCCCGCCGCTCCCCCGCGCGCTGCCGCGTGGAGTTCCGCGCGCCGTCCGGGGCCGCGCTCTCCCTGCCCGCCGGGACCCGGCTTCTGGCGGGAGACACGGTCTTTGAGCTGGAGCGGGCGGTCGAGGGCCGCGCCAACCGGCTGACCCGCCTCTACAGCGAGGAGTCCGGCAGGTGCTACGACCTCGGCCCCTTTGTGGAGGCGGACGGCGGGTTCGCCCCCATCCTAACCGACGAGCCGTCGCGCCCCGCCGAGGCGTTTTTCGGCTTCGCCGAACCGCTCGGCGGCACGGTGCGGCTGTTTATCCCGGTGGCCGGGACGGGTCGCAACCCCTTCGGGGACGATTTCTCACTCGTACAGCTCGAGTGGTCCTGCCGGGACGGCGGCGGCTGGCAGCGGGCGGAGGTCCTTTCGGACGAGACCCGCGGACTGTTGCGGAGCGGCTTCCTCACCCTGCGGCTGTCCGGTGAAACGGCGCTTTATGAAAACGGGCGGCTTGCGCCGGCCCATTACCTGCGCTGCGCCCTCCGGCAGGGCTGCTACGACCGGCGCCCCCGCGTCGGCCGGGCGGCGGTCTGCTGCGGGACTGCGGTCCAGACGGACACGGCCGCGCACACGGTGGAGCTCCTCTACCGCGGCGAGCCCTCCCTCCCGGTCGGCTATGCGTTGGAGCCGGAGGACCGGGTCTCGGTCGCGGTCCGGGAGAAGGACGAGTGGGTCGTGTGGCGGGACTTCCGCCCCTCCGGGGACGACCTCTGCGCGGTGGAGGACGGCGCGGTGCGCTTCCATAAAAAGCGGTTCGGCCGGGTCCCGGCCAAGGGAAGCCGGGTCCTCGTGACCATCGCGCGCCCCGGCGCGCCGCTGCTGCTCGGGGAGACGGACGGCTGCGCCTCCCGCCGGGTCGCGCTGGACCCGGACGGCCTCTGCCGCCTGCGTCTGGCGCTCTCCCGCACCGGCCCGGACGGGCGGCGGGCCTTTGAGATCTACGACGAATGCCCGGACCTTTCCGGCGCGGGCTGCGACGACCGGGTGTTCCAGCTCGACCGCCGCGAGGGATCGGTCGTCTTTGGGGACGGCGTCCACGGCGTGCAGCCCGAGGCGGGGCTCCTGGTGGAGGCGCTGGAGCTGGCACGCTCCTCCTTCGGCGGGGGCAACGTGCTCCGGGGCCAGGTGAACCGGCTGGAGACCCCGGTGGAGGGCGTCACGGCGGAAAACCTGGAGGATGCCGGCGGCGGCGAATACCGCTGCACCTCGGAGGAGCTGGAGCCGCTGGTGGAGGAGAAGCTGCGCGCGGTGCTCCGGGCGGTCACGGCGGAGGATATCCGCGCGCTGACGCTCGGGACGCCGGGGCTGCTCATCGAGGACGCGGCGGTCATCCCCATGGCGGACTACTGCGCCGCCGCGGGCGAAGCTCCCCCGCCCGTCAACACCATCCTGATCGCGGTGCGCCCCAAATCGGAACGGCGGCTCCCCATCCTCAGCGAGGACTATGCGCGGATCATCCGCGCGCACCTCGGCCGCCACCGGATGCTGGCCAACGACCTGCAGGTCCGTCCGGCCCGCTATGTGGGCGTCGGCGTCTACGGGCGCATCCGCCTGGCCGATCCTGGCAGGGCCGCGGAAGACGGGGTGCTGGAGGCTCTGCGCGTCTGGATCGAAAGCGAAAACCCCGTCTTCGGACGCCGGGTGGACTACGGCGGGCTCTTCTCCCGGCTGGAGCTGCTGCCCGCGGTGCGCGCGGTGAGCCAGCTCTCGCTCGAGTACCTCGGGGAGGGCGGGCGCAAAAACGAGCATGGGGACATCCTGCTGCTTCCCGACTGCCTGGCCTACCTCTGGGAGACGGGGATCGAATTTGTATAGGGCGCCCGGCGCCCGCCAAGTCGAATAGGAAAGGGGCGGACGGCAGATGACGGAACCGCTGAAAGCTGTCAATTTTTATAAACGGGACCTCCTGCGCGGGTGTCCGCACAACCTGAAGGCGGACGGGGAGCTCTTTCTCCATCCCGCGGAGACGGCGAACCCCGCGGCATACGTGACGCGGATGTTTGACACCCGCGACCCGGACTGCACCTTCAACCGCCTGACGGTGGACGGGGAATTCGAGGGGGTGCGCCTCGAGGTGGTCGTGGCCGCCGCCGACACGCCGGACGCGGTCGTGGACGACCGGGACGCGGACCTGTCGGAGCTTCTGGCCGACCCCGGCGTCGACCCCGCGCGGAAGCGGGAGCTGCTCTGCGCCCTGCGGCACGTCCGCGCCGTCGACTGTACCGATCTGCTGCTGCATTCGCTCACCGGGCGGTATGTCTGGATCTACGCGGGCGCCTACCCGGCCGGAGAATGCGACTGGACGCTGCGGGGGCTGCGGCTCGAATTCCCGCGGGTGAGCTTCACCGGATACTTCCCCGAGATCTACCGGCAGGACGACTTTTTCGACCGCTACATCGCGGTGTTCCAGTCCCTCTACCTCGACCTCGAGCGCCGCGCGGACGAACTGCCGCACCGCCTCGACTACGAGACGGTCCCGGATGAGGGCCTTCTGGAGCTCGCGGACTGGCTGGGGCTCTGCTGCGACGGGCTCTTTACCCCGGCGCAGCTGCGGACGATCATCTCCGGCCTCGACCTCTACCAGGGGATGAAGGGCACCCGCGCCGCCCTCGAGGCGGTGCTGGAGCTCGTATGCGGCGTGCCGCCGCGCATCGTGGAGCGGTTCCAATGGGAGCGCATTCCCCTCCCGCCCGCGCGGCGGGCGCTCTACGGGCGGCTCTACGGCGGCGACTCCGGCAGTTTCTGCGTGCTGCTGCCTCCCCTGCCTGGCTTTCCGGAACCCGGGCGGCTCGAACGGCTGATCCGGCTCTACAGCCCGATCGGCACCCCGCACCGGCTGGTGTTCCTGAACCCGTGCAGCCGCGCGGACGACCACTGTTATCTGGACGGGACCGGCGTGCTGGCCACGCCCGGTGAGGCGGCCGCGAACGCCGGGACGCTGGATGGATTTATCGCGCTGGGCTGATGAATGGAAGGCAGGTGGACTAGGATGTCCGAAATGATGACGAGCAACAAACAGAAAACCCGGACGGCGCCCGTAAAGCCGCTGCGCCTCGACGGGCGCACGGCAAGAGAAGTGCACCGCGGCTTCGGCCTCGACCCGGCGCGGATTTCGTTTGCGGAGTCGCCCGAGGTGGAGGCGATGGGCACGCGCGCCGTCGCGCGGGGAAACGTGATCTCCTTCGCGCCGGGCGAGTTCGCGCCCGGGACGGCGGAGGGGCGCGCGGTGCTCGGGCACGAGCTCGAACATGTGCGCGGCCAGGCGGCGGGCGAGGTCCCGATGACCGGCGGGGTGCTGGAGGAGCCGTCCTTCGAGGCCGCGGCCGACCGCGCGGGCGCGGCCTTCGCGTCCGGAAGCCTCACGGCCGCCGGGCCGGTGGACGCCGGCGCGCTCGCCGGGCACAGCGCCCCCGCGCAGATGAAAAAAAAGAGCTATGTGGATCAAATCCGCGACATACAAATTCCCCAAGCGCGTGCAAGAAAAGCGGGCGAAAAATGGAGAGGCTACTCTCCAGAGAATGCAAAGGGAATTTTTGAAGGCGGAACCAGAGCGAGCGCAAACCCAATTATGAAGGAAGCCGGTCTGCCGGAAGTCATGGCCCCCTTCCGGGATCAGTCAAAAGATCTCATCAAAAAGGTCGCCGCGCTCAAAAAAATGGGCGGTGAGCGGCACACCTTTGAAGGCGGTGCTTCCAAGTATTCCGCTGAGAGCGCGGCTGTCAGCGAAAAAATGTTTCAGATGATCATGCCCCATCTGGACGACCCGGAGGTACAGGGCTTTATCAAGGACACGTTTGCAAATATGGGCGGAAATTTTGGTGCCACCGACCAGTCCCCGAAAGGGTATTTCATGACCGACGTGCTTGCGCGTATGACGGGCGTGGTGAACGGGCAGGCCATGAGATCCGCCGTGCCTGCGGATTCCTTTGATTCCCGCAACCATCCCGCCAATATTGCGGGCGACGCGGGACAGGTGGGCAACTACTTTTCGGAATGGCTTTCTGAGAACGACAGAGACGCCGATTTTCAATCCATGATGGCCCCGGAACTGTGGCCCGCTTTTCAGGCGTTTATTCCGTATTATGACAAGGTGTGGAGTATCGGCGCGCCCAATATCCGCCCGGAAATCCTCGAAAAGACGGGGCTCGAGCTTCCTGCCCCGGCCCCTGAGGCGGCGCCCTATCATTTCTCGCCCGGGGGCGAGAAGACCGCGCCGAACTACATGTCCGCCGAGCTGCCCGGGCAGAGCGACGCAAATGAGATGAGCCTTGACCAGCGGATGAAGCAGGCCCGCCTCATGATGGAAAAACACAAGGGCAACAAGGAGATGACCCGGGCGTGGGCCGACATCATGGGCGGCCTGCAAAAGGAGAGCAACCCTCTTCCCGCCCCCGCCGCCCCGAAAAAGTCGCGTAACCCCTTCAAGCGGCTTTGGAGCAAAATCCGCGGGAATTAATCCGCGCCCCGAAAGGAGAAAACGGTATGCCGATGACCACAGCGATGCAGGAAAAGAAGGCCCCGGCCCCGAAGCCGCTGCGCCTCGACGGGCGCACGGAAAAGGAGGTGCGCCGGTCCTTTGGCCTTGACCCGGCGCGGATTTCGTTCGCGGAGTCGCCCGAGGTGGAGGCGATGGGCGCGCGCGCCGTCGCGCGGGGAAACGTGATCTCCTTCGCGCCGGGCGAGTTCACGCCCGGAACGGCGGAGGGACGCATGGTGCTCGGGCACGAGCTCGAGCATGTGCGCAGCCAGGCCGATGGCGAGGTCCCGATGACCGGCGGGGTGCTGGAGGAGCCGTCCTTCGAGGCCGCGGCCGACCGCGCGGGCGCGGCCTTCGCGTCCGGGAGCCTCACATCCGCCGGACCGGTCGACGCCGGCGCGCTCGCCGGGCAGAGCGCCCCCGCCCAGATGCTGGGCAGGAAGAAAAAAGCCGCCGCCCCAGTCCCGGCGTATGAGCCGATGTCGCCGGAGGAGGGTCAAAGCATCTTCGAAGGCGGAGCCCGCATGAGTTCTGGGAATAACCTGCACAGAAGGTATATGCCGGTCATGGGAAACGCGCTCGACCGCTACAATGCGTTTCTCAATAGCGGCGAGGCAAAAAAGCTGGGAAAAAAGCACGACCCCAATGCGGATGTTATGAGGCGGTTTAGCGGCGGGACCGGCGCGCTGGCCACAAAGGGCCTTCTTTATGACGATTCCACAATAAAAAGCGCCGACAAGATTTTTGACATCGTCTCCGACCTGGTGGATGAGCCAGAGTTTCAGAATTATGTCCGGGACCTGTTCGCGAACGAGGGCGGCGCCAATTACGACAGAGTCAGGGAAACAGATCAGGCGCAGCCGGGGGACTCCCATTTCAGCCAGTATATGATGGGTACGCTGGCTGTAAAAGGTTTGGATCCGACCGCGCCCGCCGGGATGAAGCGCAGAAATGATATCTTTTCCAAGCACAAGGATCCAAAAGAGGCGCAAAGAATCTATAATAAGGCCAATGATAATATTGAGAGCCAGAGTTCGATGATGACAAAAGCCGCTGCGATCCTTTCAAAAGGCGAGGACCTCCGCCGGATTGACATCGAGCAGATCCCGGAGGAACTCCGTCCTTTTATTGGAAGATATGAGAGCATTCGTCAAAGGGTTTTGCAGACCGGCATGCCGGCCGTGCGGCCGGAGGTGATGGGGAAACTGTCCGATGAGGAACGGGCGCTGGCCCAGCCGGCGGCAGCCGCACCCACGGAGGCCGCCCCTGCTGAGGAATCCCGCTACGTCTCCCCGGGCTACCTATCCGCGAAGCACTGGAAAACCGGGGCCGCCGAGCCTATGACCGAGCGCCAGCAGGAGGTCATGAGCCGCTGGCTCGGCTCGTCCGGGGAGGCCGCCCCCGCCCCGAAAAAGAAGTCGCGCAACCCCTTCAAGAAGCTCTGGAGCAAAATCCGCGGGACGTAGCCGCCCCGCCGGAAATCCCCGCCAAGACTGTGAGGGAACCGCATGTCCTACTGCGAATTATACGCCCGGCGGGTAATCGCCGAATTGGAGCCGCTCCTCCGTCCGCAGGGCGGGGGGCGGCTCGCCCTGCCCGTCCGGGAGCCGGAGCGGGACGCCCTGTGGGAAATCTCCGAAGCCCGCTTCAGCCGCGTCCACGAGCTGCTGGAGGGGGCGGACGCGGCGCTTTTGGCCTTCGGCCTCTGCGTGGCCGTCCATGTCTACCCCGAGACGGCGGTCTACCTGCGGGAGCACGCCCACATCGGCGCGGTCACGGTGGAAAGCGCCGCGCAGCTCCTCGGCGGCGAGGGGTATGCCTTCGCCCCGGACCGGCTGGAGGAGTCCTCCCGCGCGCTGGGGGAACTGCTGTGGACGGGGGGATCGCCGTCGCCCGATTACCGCGCGCCGCTCGAGGCGGACGGGCGGCTGGTCGACTGGCTCGGCGGCGGGAACCGCCTGCCGGAGGCGCTTGCGGGAATCTGCCGCCGCTTTTCCCCGGCGGAGCCGCTTCACCCGTTCTTTGCACGCCCCGAGCTGCCGGACCGCCTGACCGGCGAGCTGAAACGGCTGGCCGCCGCCGAGGAAGCGGGGGAGCTGGCCGGCGGCGCCTGCATCCAGATCACCGGGGGACCCGGCGCGGGCAAGCGGCTTTTGCTTCAGACGGCGGCGGCCCGGCTCGGCTTCGGTGTCCTCTTCGCGGACGCCGAACGCCTGATGGAACCGGAAGAGGGGCCGCGCGCCTCCCTGCTGCGCCTCATCCGGCGGGAGGCCGTCCTCTACGGGGACGCGCTCTGCTTCCACGGGCTCGTGTCAGCGGACGACGAGCGGGCGCCCCGGCGGTTCCTGCGCTGCTGCCTGGAGCCGCTGGGAGACCTGGAAGCGCCCGTCTTCCTCTGCACCGACCCCGGCTTCGCGCTGCTCCCCTACACCGACCGCCACACCGTCAGGTTCGATCTGCCGCCCTGTACCCGCGCGGACCGGATCGCGCTCTGGCAGGGCTTCTGGGAATACTACGGCCTAAAGGCCGAGGGGGATTTCGCCCGCTACGCCGCCACCTACAAGACCAGTCCCCGGGACATCGGCAAGGCGGTTCGGCAGCTTGCGCGGCTCGAACGCGCCGGGGAACCGGTCGACGCGGCGACCGTTTCCGGCGCCTGCTACATGGCGCTGCCGCGCGCGGTCTCGGGCAAGATCGTACAGGTGCCGCAGGGTTGGACCCTCGACGACCTCAAGCTCCCCGAGGACCAGAAGCGGATGCTGCGCCATGTCTGCACCCATGTGCTCCGCCGGCACCAGGTCTACGACGAGTGGGGGCTGGAGAGCAAATACCCCTACGGCAAGGCGGTGTCGGTGCTGTTCGCAGGGCCTCCCGGCACCGGCAAGACGATGGCCGCCAACATTCTCGCCTCCATCCTTGGGCTGGCGCTCTACCGGGTCGACCTTTCGCAGGTGGTGGACAAGTACATCGGCGAGAGCGAAAAACGGCTGGAACAGGTCTTCGCCACCGCCGAAAAGTCGAACGTGCTGCTCTTCTTCGACGAGGCGGACTCCATCTTCGGCAAGCGCAGCGAGGTCAAGGAGGCCAACGACCGCTTCGCCAACATCCAGGTGTCCTACATCCTCCAGCGGATCGAGGACTACGACGGAGTGGTCCTTCTGGCCACCAACCTGAAAAAAAACATCGACGAGGCGTTCATGCGCCGGATGCGCTATGTGGTGGAGTTCCAGCTTCCCGGCGAGGCCCAGCGGGAGGAGCTCTGGCGGGCCTGCCTGCCCGAAACGGTGCCGTCAAGCGGAGTGGACTTCGGCTACCTTGCCCGGCGGTTCGAGCTGGCGGGCGGCGCAATCAAGAATATCGCCCTGAACGCCGCCTTCCTCGCCGCGGAGGAGGACGGCCCCGTCACCATGCGCCACATCCTGGACAGCCTGCGCAACGAGAACCTCAAGCGCGGCAAGACCATGCTGAACCAGGATTTCGCGGAATACGGCTTCCTCTATGAGCGGCCGAAAGCCTAGCCCCCGCCGCAAAAGCACAGGGACCCCGGCCTTTTCCTTGAAAAGGCCGGGGTCCCATATTTTTCAGGCCCCCAATCGGGACAAAAAACGGAACCAGCCCTGGCCCCTTTAAAATATAAAAAAGGAAGGCTCCCAGTCCACATCCTTAAGATGCGGTCTGAGAGCCAACCCACAGGAAATGGTGCCGCAGAACAGACTTGAACTGTCACGGGGTTGCCCCCGAGGGATTTTAAGTCCCTTGCGTCTGCCGATTCCGCCACTGCGGCAGATTCCGCCCTCCTATCATACCCCAAGCGGACCGATTCGTCAAGACTGGCGGCCCGGCGGCGCGGGCAGCTCGGAGAGCAGGGAGAGCTGGTCGGCGGAGACATAGCTGTCCACTGAAAAGGCGAAGAGCACCTGGTTGTAGCGGCCGAGCCTGAGGCTTTGGAGCAGCTCGGGCGTGGCAGTGGCGGTGTCCACAAAGGTCACCTGCTCGTAGTAGATCAGCAGGAAGGGCAGGTAGCTCTGCACCGAGCGGTCGCCGAAAATCAGCAGCCGGTTGATGTAGGAGGGGTTGCCGATGTCGATGTCGATCACCGGGGAGATCCCGCCGAGCGGGATGTCCATCGTGCCGCCGAGCTCCTTTTTGAATTTCGGGTAGAGGGTGTAGTAGCGGCGGGAGGTCCCGTCGGCGCTGTAGTGGGTGACGGTGTAGCTGCGCTGGTACTGGGAGTTGTAGTTGTAGACCGACACCCGGTCGGGCGACACCTCCCGGTAGGGGGAGAGCGCGTAGAGATCGCCGTAATAGTCGTAGTCGATGTGCTCGATGGAGAAATCCTCGAGCGCGCGGGGGCGCAGGCCGAGCTTTTTGGCCACCGCCGTATAGATATAGAAGCCGCCCAGCCCCGTCGTGGTGTTGTCGGTGTTGTAGTAGATGTATTCGTCCTGGTGGTTGAAGAGGGTCGGGTAGACGTTGATCGCCGTCACATGCCCCGAGACGCGGCGGTAGACGTCGTCGATGAGCTGCGGCTGGTTATAGAGGGGCGCGATGCTGTCGTAGGGCACCTTGCCCTGCTGGACGGCGCAGGCCGTCGGGATGAGCATCACATAGCTGGGAATCTGGTAGTCGTCCGCGAAGTCGATCATCGCGAGCGTGTTGTCGTTGATGACCGACAGGCTCTTGGGCTGCACGTCGAGGGTCAGCGAATCGCCCGAGATGAAGACGCCGTTCTGCTCCTTGCCGCCCCCCATATAGTTGAGGGAGACCTGCAGGCGGCGCAGCGCGTCGGAGGAGGGGAACTGCTCCGCGAACGCCTGCTCGAGCTTCGCAAACGTCCCCGACTCTCCGGCCACCGCGTCCCACAGCGGCCGCCCGCCGCCGCGCAGCAGCAAAAAGAGCGGCACCGCGAAGACCGCCGCCAGAAAGACGACGCCCGAAAGTTTTTTGCTCATGCGCGGTTCCCCCTTTCAGAGAATTTTTGCCTCCCGCTACAGCAGGTAGGCGGTCGTCACGACCAGCAGCGCGGCGGTAAAGACCGCCGAGGCGACGCCGTAGGTGCGCGGCAGGTGCTTCTTCCACAGGCCCGCGAACCAGCCGACCAGCCCCGTCGAGGACACCGCCGCCAGGATGAGCACGAGGTAGTGGGAGGCGAGCAGGTAGAGCACGCTCTTGCTGCTCTCGAGGGTGGCGAAGCCCCCCACGCCGAACATCATTTTGAGGAACCCGAGCGACTGCCCCGGCGTGCCGCCCGAAAAGAACGCGAAGGAGACGAGCACGACGAGGGTGGTATAGAGCCACCGGAAGAGGGTGGGGATCCCGTCCATATAGCGGCTGAGGAAATAGCGCTCAAAGATGACGAACGCCGCGAAATAGACGCCCCAAAGTAAAAGGTTTAAACTGACGCCGAACCACAGCCCCATCAGGATGGTGACGAGCAGAATGTTGAACACGCCGGAAATCACGCTGCCCTGCGCGCCGCCGAGGTTGATGTAGACATAGCGGCGGATGTAGCGGTTGACGGTGATGTTGAAGCGGGCGAAAAAGTCGTTGACGCTCGTCGCCTGGTAGGGGTAGTGGAAGTTGTCGGGCAGCTCCACGCCGAAGACCAGCCCGATCCCCTTGGCCATGTCGCAGTAACCGGAAAAGATGAAATAGACCGAGAAGGCGAGCGTCACCACCATCGTCCACACCGAAAGCGCCGTCATATTGAGGGTGGGCATCCCGCGCAGCGAGCCGTAGAGCTCGTAGACCGCGTCCCCGATGATCACCTTTTTGCCGAGGCCGACGAGGAAGAGCCTGCCGCCCTCCCCCGCCCGCTCCAGCGTCATGCGCATCCCCTTCACCTGGGGCATGAGCTTGTTGTGGTAGACGAGCGGCCCGGCGTAGAGCCGGGGGAAGAAGAGGTTCATCAGCGCGAGCGCGGGCAGGTTGCGCTCGGCGTAGGTGTAGCCGAAATAGCAGTCGATCACATAGCCGCAGGAGGTGAGCGCCACCACCCCGAGCCCGAGCGGGAAATGCGCGCCCCAGACCGGGCCGAGCGCCCCGTAGAGCAGGAAGATCGCCACGCTTTTTACCGCCGAGCAGATCATGATTCCCCGGCGCAGGCGGGGCATCTTGGAGGCGCGTTCAAGCAGGCGGCCCATCAGGTAGTCGAAGAGGACGATGCCCGCGAGCAGCAGGAGGTTCTCCCCCTCGAGCCACCAGTAAAAGAGGGCGGAAAAGGCGAGCAGGACCGCCGGGCGCCAGCGCATGGGGCTGATGAGGCAGACGGCGATCGTCAGCGGCAGGAACAGGTAGACGAAGGAGAGGCTGTCGAGATGCACGTCCGCGCACCCCCTTTCGTTGGTTTGGGCGGGGTCAGTGGGTTTCCAGGAAGGCGAGGAACTCCCCGCGGGTGTAGAGGGCGTTGATTGCCGAAAGCATCGCGTTGGCGTTCATGCGCGCGGGCAGGCCGAGCGCGGCGAGCACACGGCGGCGCCTGCCGGCGCTGTCCGGCCCGCCGGACAGCCCCCACTCGACGAGATCCGCCTTGGTGACGGGCGCGGCGCGCTTTGCCGGGGCGGGGGCGTCCTGCCCCTCCACGGCCACGCCCGCGCGCCGCAGCGCGTCGAGCAGCACCCCGGCGGGCATCCCCTCCACCCCGAGCTTGCCCTCGGCGGAGGGCTGCGTCTTGCGCCGCTCCTTGCCGAAGATGTCCGGAATATACACATGGGTGATCTTTTCGGGGTCGACCGCGCCGGCGATGTGCGCGCGGATACGAAAGCCCGCCGCGTCGGAGTCGGTCAGGATGATCACGCCGTTTTTCTCCGCGAGCGCGCGGATGTAGGCGAGCTTTTCCCTGTCGCGGAAGACGTCGAACCCGTCGGTCGTCACGATCGTCGCGTCGACGAGCGACGAGAGCTTCGCCTTATCGTATTTTCCCTCGACGATCACCGCCTGCTTTAATTTGATCATCCCGCTCGCTTCCCCGTCAGTAAAAATAGTTTGGTGATCGTTTCCTCAAGCACGACCCGGTCGTCCCCGCCCGTGCTCTTGAGGCGCATGTCCGCGTCGGCGAGCAGCGTCAGCATCTTCCCGAGCTGCCCGGCCGTATAGCCGCCGCTGTCGCTCATCGCGTTCTTGATCGCGAAGGTGCGGTTTTTGGCGTAGCCGAGTTCCGCCGCCGCGCGCTCCGCCGGGACGTTCGCCTGCCGCGCCGCAAAGCCGCGGTAGAGGTCGCAGAACGCCCCCGACAGCACCGCCAGCACCTTTCCCGCGGGCTCCCGCAGATAGATGAGCTGGTCGACGAGTTCCATCGCCGCGTCGAACCGCCCCCGCAGGATCGCCTTGGAGAGGTCGAACACCTTCGCCTGCAGCACCGTCGTCACGACCGCGTCCACGTCCGCGCGCTCGATCCTGCCTCCGCCCACATAGGCGCAGAGCTTGTCGAGCTCGGTGGCGAGCAGCTGCAAGTCGTCGGTGCACCGCTCGACCATGTAGGAGGCCACCGCGCTTTCCAGCTCGCAGCCGTTTTTCTGCGCGCGGTCACGCAAAAAGCGCAGCGTGTCGCTGCTCCTGCGGCTGCCCAGCTCGACGACGCAGCCCGCGCCGTCGCACGCCTTGATGAGCTTGGTAAGCTTTTCTTTTTTGGCGGGCGGGGTCTTGACGGTGATGACCACCGTCGTCGTGCGCGGCGGGTCCGCCAGCACCCCGCACAATTCGTCGAGCTGCCCGGCGTCCAGCTTGTCCGGGTCGAGGTCGAGGGTCACGCACCGCCCCTCCGAAAAGAAGGGCAGCGACTCCACCGCGTCGTAAAACGCCTGCAAATCGAGGCTGTCCCCCTCGAAGCGGTGGAGGTTGAAGTCGTTGAACTCCCCGCCCAGCGCCTTTTTGACGAGCAACTTTTCATAGTTCGCAATCAGGTAGGGCTGGGTGCCGTGGAGCAGGTAGACCCGCTCGAGCTCGGGGTCCTTGACGTGCTTGGCAAAATCGCTCTCCATCTGGAAGCGCACGGCGCGCCCCCCTTTCTTCTATGGAATCCGCAGCGTGACCACCACGCTGCCGAAATACCGGTCGTTCGTTTTGACCGCCACGCCGGGCGCGGCGACCAGCTCGTTTTTCGCGTTGACGAGCAGATCCGCCTCCTGCGGGGACTGGGTGAACTCCTTGACGATGCGCAGGTTCCCCGCCTCGAGCCGCAGGGTCTCCGCGTCCCGCCCCTCGGCGGCAAGCCCCGCGCACCCGAACAGCTCCGCCGAAAACCCATAGGTCCCGTCCAGCCCGAAGGCGGTGTCGGCGGGCACCTCCCCCAAAAGGAGCAGCGCGGGGTTGGAACGCAGGTCCGCCTCCCGGCGCGCGGCCAGCAGGTCGATCCGCTCCACCCCGTGGTCGCGGAAGAAGGCGCGCAGGTTCCGCGCCTCGTAGAGGGAATCGGGAACGCCGATCAGCGCGCCCTGCCCATGATAGGCCACGGCGACCGCGGAGCCGTTTTCCGGCAGGGCGATCTCCATCGTGTTCCCCCACGCGAGCGACTGGGAAAACGCGCCCGCCGTGAGCGCCAGCGCCGACAGCGCGGCGGCCTGCCGCCTGACGGCCGGCTTCACCCGCAGCGCGGCCAGGACCGCGCCGCCCAGCAGGCAGGCGCCCATCCACAGCACGAGCCAGTCGCTGCGAAGCGGCAGGGCTGCAAACCGGAACCGTGACCACCACTGGGCCGTCTCGGTGATCGCGCGGACGGACACGCCGCCCACAAGCCCGAAGAACCGCGCCGGGACCGCGAGCACGGGGAGGAACCCCGCGAACCCGCAGAGCAGCCCGCCCGCGAGGGCGAAGGGAACCGCGGGCGCGACGATCAGGTTGACGAGCGGCGACACAAGGGATATCTGGCCGAACCGCCAGCAGAGCACCGGCGCGGTAAACAGCTGGGCGCAGAGGGTCGCGGACAGCATCGAGAGGAGCGCGTAAGCCTTCGGGCGGGTCTCCTCGAGCGTGAAGCCGCCGACCCCGCACAGGCGTTTGGAAAACCACCCGGTCATCGGTCCGGATGCGGCGGCGATGCCCATTGTGGCGAGGTAGGAGAGCTGAAGCCCCGTGCTGAACGCGGCGTAGGGGTTGCAGAGCAGCATCAGGACGACGGCAAACCCGAGGGAATTGAGCGTGTCGGAATCGCGGCCGCAAAGCAGCGCGGCGCGGCAGACGATCAGCATGACGCCCGCGCGCACGACCGAATGGGAAAAACCGGTGAGGCCCATGAGGAAGAGGACGGCCGCGATCTCCGCGATCCCCCGCTGCCGCCGCGAGAGGAAGCAGGCGGCAAGCAGCGCGTCGATGAGCGCGACGAAAACGGAAAGGTGCAGGCCGGACACCGCCAACAGGTGGGAAATCCCCGCGCGGGAATAGTCGTAACGCAGTTCGGGGGAAAGCCCCTCGGTACGGCCCGTCACGAGCGCGGCGAGCAGCTCGCCGTATTCGTTGGGAAGCTCGTGCAGGATATTTTGGCGGATGCCCGCGCGGTATTCCGCGAGCGCCACCCGCAGGCCGCCGGGCCGCTCCCCCACGACGACGGGCGCTCCGGAGACCGTCCCCCGGAAGCGGAAGCCGTCCGCCCAAAGGCGTTCCCGTTCCGCTTCGGGGACCTCCAGCTTTAACTCCCATTCTACCACATCGCCGGGGGCAACCGCAAGCGCGGCGGGCGCGCTCACCTGAATCCGCGCGCCCGAAAGACCCGCGGGCATCCCCTCGCGGTCCGCCGTGAGGGACAGCCGGGCGTAGCTGCCGTAATCCGCGCGGTCGGTCACCACCGCACGCACCCACCGCGTTCCCTCCCAACGTGCGGCGGGCTCCACGGCCAGCGCGTGATAAACCGCCAGCGAGAGCATACAGGCGCAAAAGGCCGCCGCCGCGGAATAGGTCCACAGCGGCAGCCTGCCTTTCAGGAGCAGCGCGGCAAAGACAGCGGCCCCGATCCCCGCGCAGATAAGCGGATCCCAGCCGAAGGTCCCGGCCGCAAGAACGGCGGCGAACCACACGAGCCCGCCGATATGGAACGCCCGGTTCAAGCCTCTTTATTGACAGACTTCATGTCTGTCCGATTCAGCAGATAGTCGATGCTGACATCATAATAATCTGCCAGCTTAACCAAAGCCTCTACTGGAATCGATATTTTACCTGTCTCGTAACCCGAATATGTCGTCTGATCGACATGCAGATAATCTGCCATTGTCTCTTGGGTTTTGTCGTTATCTTCCCTGAGATCTCGGATCCTTCTGTATACCATATCATCACCCAAATCAATGATATGGTATGCAATTCTCAAGCTCTTATTTTATGAGTTTTACTCATAACGAATCGTAATCGCCTTCCGCCCAGGGGCCGGAGGGCTTGCCGGTAGTCGACCGGCGGCGGTTTTGGATTTTCCGCCCGGAGGACGGAGGGGCTTTTTATCGCCCTCCTTTGGAGGGCTAAAGGGAGCCGCCTGCGGCGGCAGAAATTGCCGGGTCCCGCCCCGGCGGGCGGGTCCATTTCTTGTTCGCCCAAGAAATGGACGAAAGAAGGGCGCTCAAGGGGGGCTCACTTGAAGAAGACCGGGCGCAAAGCTCGCCCCCCTTGAGAATCCCCCCTCCGCTCACGTCCACTCAGCCGCGGGTAGAAGGCTGGTGCCGCTGCACCCAACAATCCTGCTGTCGGAAGACTCGCCGGGGATGCACGGCGGAAAACAACGCCCGTTCCGGGCGTTCGCGCGCTTTGCGCGCGTGCGCGGCGGAGCCGCGCAGTTTTCCGCCTCCCCGCGGGCGCTGCGCGCCACGCAAAAGCGGCCGTACCTCCCCGGGCGCACTTCCGGTACGGTTTCGGAGACTCGCAGGCAGAGGCATTGCGCCCGCGGCGCGGCGGCCGGTGGGATGCTGAAGGCTTGTCCGCTGATCCGTGGCAGGGCGCTGCCGACTTTGGCCGAAGGCCAATCGGAGGCGGCGTGGGTCGCAGGGGCGCAGCCCCTCGTGCCCTTCTTTGGTTCCTTTCTTGGGCAAGCAAGAAAGGAACTCGCTGTCGGTCGACTACCGACAAGTCCCTCCGCCCACTGGGCGGAATATCTAAAACCACCCCGGGGCGGGACCCGGCAACTACGCCGCTCGATGAGCGGTATGCCTAAGGGCCGCCGTCGGTCGACCACCGACAACCTCCGCCGCTCCCCGAGCGGCACCTACTTCCTGCTCCACTGGACACCCTGCGGCGTGTCCTTGAGCAGGATGCCCATGGCGGTGAGCTGGTCGCGGATGGCGTCCGCCCGGGCGAAATCCTTCGCCTTGCGGGCCGCCTGCCGTTCGGCGATCAGGGCTTCGACCTCGGCGTCGAGGTCGTCCGCCCCGCGGTCGTAGAGCAGACCGAGCACGCCGCACAGCTCGTCAAACTTCTGGATCGCGTATTCAACGATCCCCTTCGAGCGGGTGTTGTTCCCAAAGAAGGTGTTGCAGTCGCGCGCAAGCTCGAAGAGGGCCGCGATGCCGTCGGCGGTGTTGAGGTCGTCGTCCATCGCCTCGACGAACTGCGCCACACGCGCGTCCGCCTGCGCGCGGAAGGCGTCCTCCCCCTCGGTCGGGGCGTCGCAGGCGTTTTTCAGCGCGAAGTCCAGTCCGTCTCGGCAGTTGTGCAGGCGGGAAAGCGCCGACTGGCACTGCTCGATCACCTCGAGTGAATAATTGATCGGGCTGCGGTAGTGCGCCTGGAGCATCATGAATTTGATCGGCTCATAGCCGAATTTATCCGCGACCTCCCGCACGGTGAAGAAGTTGCCGAGCGACTTGCTCATCTTGCGGTTGTCGACGTTGATATAGCCATTGTGCATCCAGTAGCGGACGTAGGTAGTCCCTGTGCAGCACTCGCTCTGGGCGATCTCGTTTTCGTGATGCGGAAAGATGAGGTCCTGGCCGCCGCAGTGGATGTCGATCGTGTCCCCCAGGTGTCTGCGGATCATCGCGCTGCACTCGATATGCCAGCCGGGACGGCCCTCGCCCCACGGCGAAGTCCAGCTCGGTTCACCCGGCTTGGCCGCCTTCCACAGCACAAAGTCGAGCGGGTCCTCCTTGACGTCGCTCACGTCGATGCGCGCGCCCGCCTCCAGATCCTCCAGCGGCTGGTGGGAGAGCTTGCCGTACTCGCCAAATTTACGCGAACGGAAATAGACGCTGCCGTCCCGTTCATAGGCATACCCACGGTCCGCAAGCGTCTTGACCATGCCGATGATCGTATCGATGTTCTCGGTCGCGCGCGGGTGGATGTCCGCGGGACGGATGCCCAGCCCCTCGGTGTCGGTCAGGTATTCGCCGATATACCGCTCGGCCACCTCCCGGACGGTCACGCCTTCCTCGTTGGCCTTGTTGATGAGCTTGTCGTCGATATCGGTGAAGTTCTGCACGAAGGTCACGTCATAGCCCCGGTATTCGAGATAGCGGCGCAGCGTGTCAAACACGCAGATCGGCCGCGCGTTGCCGATGTGGATGAAGTTATAGACGGTCGGCCCGCAGGCATACATCTTCACCTTCCCCGGCTCAAGGGGCACGAACTCCTCCTTGCGGCGCGTCAACGTATTGTAAATCTTCATCTTTTCTGCTCTCCTTTTCCGTGTTGTTGAGGTGGGGACGCGGGGCGCGCATGAGGCGGCGGGCCGCGCCGTCCTTCGGACGGCGCCGGCGGCTCCCCTTCGGGGAGCCGAACGCCGCGCACCGCGCGGCGGGCCCGCCGCCCGGCCGTGCGGCGCCTCCGCGGCCGTCGCTGGCGGAAGAACCCGTCTATTCCTGCGGGACGCGCACCCGGTCGTCCGCCGGGGCCGCCGCCTGTTCCTTTTCGAGCTCGCGGATGCGCTTTTCGAGCCGGTCAAGCTCGAATTGCAGCTTGCAGATCTCCTGCGCGACCGGGTCGGGCAGGTGGACATGGTCGAGGGTGTTGGGCTTGCGGCCGCCCACCCGCGCGATGCGCGCCGGAACGCCCACCGCCGTGGAGGCGGGCGGGATCGATTCGAGCAGCACGGCGTTGGCCGCGACCTTCGCGCCGTCGCCGACCTTGAACGGCCCCAGAATCTTGGCGCCGCAGCCGACCGTCACATTTTTGCCGAGCGTCGGATGGCGTTTGCCCTTGTCCTTGCCCGTGCCGCCCAAGGTGACCCCCTGGTAGATCGTGCAGCCGTCGCCGACCTCGGCGGTCTCGCCGATAACGACCCCCATGCCGTGGTCGATCAGGACTCCCTGGCCGATCTTCGCGCCGGGGTGTATCTCGATGCCGGTCAGAAGCCGGGAAAACTGGCTGAGAAAGCGCGCCGGCAGATAGGCCTTGTGCTCATAGAGCCAGTGCGCGGGGCGGTGCATCATGATGGCGTGCAAACCGCTCGAAAGCAGCAGCACCTCAAAGCTGTTGCGCGCCGCCGGATCGCGTTCCCTGACGGCCCGGACATCCTTTTTAATCGCGTCAAACATCCTTATCATACCTCCCAGAAAGGCTGTTATGAATCCGTAGATGCAAAATAAAAACCGCCCCGTCCGGCACTTGGCCAAACGAAGGCGGATATTCCGCGGTTCCACTTCGATTTCTCGCTCAGGGCTGACACCCTTTTCCCTTAACGCGGGATACGCGCAGCCCTAATTGGGAAAGCCCCGTTCAGGCCGCGTGCTCGCGGGCGCATTTCCCACGCAGCCTGCCGCGAAACGCGCTTGCAGCCGACGGCGCGTTCTCTCTGTCGCGGGGTGTTGCGGGTACTTCTCCCGGTCAACGCAGTATTGATCTACTATATGCAAACCATACCATATTTGTGTGAAACTTGCAAGGGGTTATTTCACGTCGGAGAGCAGGTCGCGGTTTTTCCACACGTAGTTGACCCCCGAAAGGACGGTCAGCAGCACGACGACCGCCTGGAGCACCACATCCCCGATGAAAAACCACACCGAATAGGACTCGGGCGACGGAGGCAGCAGGCTCCACGTGACCCACATGGCCAGCAGGGTATAGAGCACCCAGATGATTTGGAAGACGGTCTTCAGCTTGCCCCAGATATCGGCGGCGATGACGCGTCCCTGTTCGGCGGCGATGAGGCGCACCGAGGTGACGAGCAGTTCCCGCGCGAGGATGATGAACACCGCGAGCGCGGACGCGCGGCCCTTGGGGATGAAGCAGATGAGCGCCGAAAAGACGAGCAGCTTATCCGCGAGCGGGTCCATGAGCTTGCCGAAATTGGTGACGAGCCCGTCCCGGCGGGCGATGTGCCCGTCGAGGTAGTCGGTGAAGGAGGCGGCGGCAAAAACGGCCGCCGCGAACAGATAGGCGTGCGGAATCCCGTCCGCCAGCAGGAAGACCAGAAACACCGGGATCAGCGCCATGCGCAGGACGGTGAGTTTATTTGGCAGGTTCATATCAGTCCAGAGCCCTTCCCTTTAAATCATACTGCTCGACCCCGTCGATCATGACCTCGACGTAGTCGCCCGGCAGGTGTTTGCGCCCGCTCGTGAAAAAGACCTTTGTGTCGATGTCGGGCGCGTCCATATAGCTGCGGCCGTACCACAGCTTTCCCTCGCGTCCCTCGACCGCCACCGTCAGCGTCTTGCCCAGCTGCGCGCGGTTCACTTCCTCCATTATATCATATTGCTGCTCCATGACAACCTGCGCGCGCCGTCTTTTGACCTCTTCGTCGATCTGCCCGTCCATCTCCCCCGCGGGCGTGTCCTCCTCGGCGGAATAGGCAAAACAGCCGAGCCGCTCGAAGCGTACCGCACGGATAAATTCGCACAGCTCGGTAAACTCCTCCTCCGTCTCGGTCGGGAATCCGGTGATCAGCGTCGTGCGCAGCACCACGCCCGGCACCTTCAAGCGGATCTTTTCCATCAGCGCCGCAAGGCTCTCCGCGCCGCCGCGCCGGTTCATGAGCTTTAAAATCCGGCCGCTCACATGCTGGATGGGCACGTCCATGTATTTGACAATCTTCTCCTCCCGCGCCATCACGTCGAGCAGGCGGTCGGTGATCCGGTCGGGATAGCAGTAGAGGATGCGCACCCACCGGACCCCGTCGATTTTGCAGAGCTCCTCGAGCAGCTCGGGCAGTGCCAGCCGGCCGTAGAGGTCCTCGCCGTACCGCGTGGTGTCCTGCGCCACAACGTTCAGTTCAGTCACGCCTCGCGCGGCAAGCCGTTTTGCTTCCTCCACGATCTTTTCCATCGGGCGGCTGCGGAAATCCCCGCGGATAAGCGGGATGGCGCAGTAGGAACAGCGGTTGTCGCACCCGTCCGCCACCTTGAGATAGGCGTAAAAGGGTTCGTTGGCAAGGATACGCTCCCCTTCGAGCGGCAGGGCGTCCTTCTCCCCGAAGGCGACCGTCCTTTTGCCCGCGAGCGCGTCCTCGATCGCCCGGATAATCTCCGCGTTGCGCCCGATGCCGAGCACCACGTCCGCCTCGGGGATCTCCATCGCCACCTGCTCGCGGTACCGCTCGGCCAGGCATCCGGTCACGACGACCGCCTTAATCTTCCCCGCTTCCTTCATCTGCGCAAACTCGAGGATCGTCTCGATGCTCTCCCGCTTCGCGTCCTCGATGAACCCGCAGGTGTTGATGATCACCACGTCGCACGCCTGCGCGTCGGCGCAAAGCTCGTACCCGCCCTGCACGATCAGCGCGAGCATCAGTTCCGCGTCCACCTGGTTCTTTGAACATCCGAGGGATACCATTCCAACTTTGACTGCCATGATCTTCTCCTTTTCCGCCGCCTGCGCGGCGGAGGCTTTTTGAGCTGCCGCTCATAAAGCGGCGCGGATTTTGCGGGGATTGCCGGGGCCCGCCCCGGCGGCGGTTTTCGATTTTCCGCCCTGCGGACGGACGGCCTTTTTCGCGCCCCTCCGGGGCGCTTTAGGGGAGCCGCCTGCGGCGGCATAGATTGCCGGGACCCGCCCCGGCGAGCGGGCCGACTTCTTGCGCGCCCAAGAAGTCGGCGGAAGAAGGGCGCTCAAGGGGACTTCCGCCTTGGGCGGCCTGCCCGGGCTACGCCCGGAGCGCGCTACGCGCGACGGCCGCTCGCGGGCGCTCCGCCCCGCGTCCCCGGCTTGAGTCCGCTACGCGGACCCGACCCTGCGGGCCGGAACTTTAAGCGGTATCCCCCGGGAGTACCTTGCCAGTACCCGCAGACTACCGTCACTCCCCACGGGTACACCAGCTGAAGGCTCAATTCAGGTTGCGGACGCACCCAACAACGCACACCGGATGGCTCGCCGGGGACCCGCGGCGGAAAACAACGCCCGTTCCGGGCGTTCGCGCGCTCTGCGCGCGTGCGC
>NZ_JAPJQF010000029.1:3439-30345 GCF_030825285.1 Anaerotruncus massiliensis (ex Togo et al. 2026) | reverse complement strand
CCCTTCTTTGGTTCCTTTCTTGGGCAAGCAAGAAAGGAACTCGCTGTCGGTCGACTACCGACAAACTCTACCGCTCGATGAGCGGATAATCTCAAACCACAGTCGGGGCGGGACCCGGCAACTCCGCCGCTCTCTGAGCGGCAAATCGAAAGGAGAGCACAGATGTATCTAGCCGGCGTCGACATCGGCGGCACCAAATGCGCCGCCTGCATTGGCCGGGCGGACGGCGAGCAGGTGGAGGTGCTCTGCCGCGCCGTTCCCCGCGCCACACGGGAATATACCCCAGCCGGGATGCTCGAGGCCCTCGCGGGAGACCTCCGCGACTGCCTTGCCGCGCTGCCCGCGTGGGAGCGCGCCGAAGGGATCGGCATCAGCTGCGGCGGCCCGCTCGACAGCCGCGCGGGAATCGTGCTCTCGCCGCCCAACCTGTCCGGCTGGGACGCGGTGCCCGCCGCAAAAATCCTGTCGGAGCGCACCGGCCTGCCCGCCTGGCTCTGCAACGACGCCAACGCGGGCGCGCTGGCCGAATGGCAGTACGGCGCGGGACGGGGCTGCCGCGACCTGGTCTTTCTCACCTTCGGGACGGGGCTCGGCGCGGGCCTCATCCTGGGCGGCAGGCTCTACGAGGGCGCGTCGGGCATGGCGGGTGAGCTCGGCCACATCCGCCTCGAGGCGCACGGGCCCGTCGGCTACGGCAAGGCGGGCTCCTTTGAGGGCTTTTGCAGCGGCGGGGGGATCGCCCAGCTCGCGCGGGCATTTGCGCTCGAGGAGCTCCAGGCGGGGAAAAGCCCCGCCCTCTGTCCCGACATGGCGGCGCTTGCCGCGCTCGACGCGCGCAGGGTGGGGGAGGCTGCCGCCGCGGGCGACCCGCTCGCCCGAAAGATCCTGCGCGAAGCGGGGACCCAGCTCGGGCGGGGGCTTTCCATCATAATCGACATGATGAATCCCAAAAAAATCGTGATTGGCAGCATTTTCGCAAGATGTTATAATGAGATATGGCCGGCGGCGCGGGAGGTCCTCGAACGGGAGGCGCTGCCCGCCGCCCGCGCGGTGTGCGAGGTGCTGCCCAGCGCGCTTTCCGAATCGGTGGGGGATATCGCCGCCCTCTCGGTCGCGCGCTACCACATCGAAACCGCGGAGGAACCGGTATGAAAGAACGCACCAGCCGGCTGACGGACGGCTTTTTCGCGCGCCATGAAGCATTCGGCGCGATCAAAACGGAGATTCTGGGCGCCTGCGGGCTGCTGCTCGACGCCTTCCGGCAGGGCGGCAAGCTGCTCGCCTGTGGGAACGGCGGTTCCTGCGCGGACGCCGATCACATCGTGGGCGAGCTGATGAAGGGCTTTCTACTCCGCCGCCCGCTGCCCGAGGCGGAACGCGCCGCCTTCGCCGAACGGTTCGGCGGGGAGGGGGCGGCGATCGCCGCAAAGCTCCAGGGCGGGCTGCCCGCCGTCTCCCTCTGCGCGCACGCGGCGCTCATGAGCGCCTTTGAAAACGACGTCGACCCGGCGCTCGTCTACGCACAGCAGGCATACGCCTACGCGCGGCCGGGGGACGTGTTCCTCGGCCTCAGCACGTCGGGCAACGCGGAAAACGTCCGCGCGGCCGCCATGGCGGCAAAAATTCGGGGCGCAAAGGTGATCGCCTTGACAGGCGAAGGGGGCGGAAAGCTCGCCCCGCTCGCCGACTGCGCGGTCCGCGCGCCCGAACGGGAGACCTACCGCGTGCAGGAATGCCATCTGGCAATCTATCATTTCCTCTGCGCGTATGTGGAATCGGAACTATTTGACGAATGAGGGGGTATCGCCATGCAGCCTTTTCGGCTGACGCCCGCCTGTAAGGACTACCTGTGGGGCGGGACCCGGTTGAAGACAGCCTACGGCAAGCGCACCGCGCTGCCGGTCCTGGCCGAGAGCTGGGAGCTTTCGGCCCACCCCGACGGCGACGGCGTGATCGCCTGCGGGGAATTCGCGGGGACGCCCTTTTCCCGGTTTGCCGCGGAGCATCCGGAGGCGCTCGGCGGAAACTGTGCGGGCGCGAAGGAGTTCCCGATCCTGATCAAGCTGATCGACGCGGCGCAGTTTTTGTCAATCCAGGTGCACCCGGACGACGGCTACGCCCGCCGCGTCGAGGGGGGACGCGGCAAGACCGAGATGTGGTATGTCGTCGACTGCGAGCCGGACGCCTTCCTCTATTTCGGGTTTGAGCGGGAAATTTCGGCGGAGGAAATGCGCCGGAGGATCGCGGACCACACGATCACCGAGGCGCTCCACAAGGCCCCCGTGCACAAGGGGGACGTCTTCTTCATCGGCGCGGGCACGATCCACGCGATCGGAGCGGGCATCCTGCTCGCGGAGATCCAGCAGAACTCCAACACGACCTACCGCGTCTACGACTTCGGTCGGGTCGGGGCGGACGGGAAGCCGCGGGAGCTGCATGTGGACAAGGCGCTCGACGTGACCCTGCGCGCGCCCGCTCCCGCGGGCGCGCCCGGCGCGGAAATGCTTGCGGAAACGGCGGATTTCCGCCTCAGGCGCCTTGCAAAGTGCGATTACTTTACAGTGGATGCGCTGGCTCTTTCGGGCAATTACCGCCGCGAAATGACGGGCGATTCCTTCGTTTCGGTGCTCTGCACCGAAGGGGGGGCGGCGCTCTCCTGCGGCGGGGAGGAATTCCCGCTGCGCGCGGGGGAGAGCCTCTTTGTCCCGGCGGACGCGCCGGGCTTCGCCCTCGCCGGGAACGGCGAGCTGCTGCTCACAACGGTATAGGAGGAAATGCGATGTATTACATAGGCGTCGATCTGGGCGGGACCAACATCAAGGTGGGGATCGTGGATGCGGAGAGCTGCGCCATCCTCGGGGAGGGGAGCCTGCCGACCGCGCTGCCCCGTCCCGCGGAAGAGGTGTGCGCCGACATCGTCCGGGCCGCCGGGGACGCGCTCCATGCGGCCGGGCTGGACCTTTTGCAGGTGCGGGGGATCGGCGTGGGCTGTCCCGGCACCATCAACCCCGAAACCGGCGTCGTGGAGTACTCCAACAACCTCGGCTGGCGCGATTACCCGATGCGCCGCTACCTCAGCGAGGCGCTGGGACTGCCCGTCGCGATGGGCAACGACGCAAACGTCGCCGCCCTCGGCGAGGTGTGCGCCGGCAGCGCCAGGGGCGCTTCCAGCGCGGTCATCGTCACGCTCGGCACCGGCGTGGGCTGCGGGGTGGTGCTCGCGGGCGAGATCCTCACCGGCTACAACTACGCCGCCTCCGAGCTCGGGCACATGGTCATCCGGTACGGCGGACGGCTGTGCACCTGCGGGCGGCACGGCTGCCTCGAGGCCTACGCCTCCGCCACCGGGCTCATCAACCTGACCAACGAGGCGGCCGCCGCCCATCCGGACAGCCGGCTTGCCGCGCTCGCCGCCGCAAACGGCGGCGCGGACGGGCGCACCGCCTTCCTCGCCGCGAAGGAGGGGGACGCCGCCGGACAGGCGGTCGTCGACGCGTACATCGGCTACCTCGCCTGCGGCGTGACCAACATCATCAACATCTTCGAGCCGGAGGTCATCAGCCTCGGCGGCGGCATCGCCAAGGAGGGGGAAACCCTGCTCGCGCCGCTGCGGGAGCGCGCCTACGCCGAAATCTTCGGCGGGCGCGGGGAGAAGTACACCCGCATCACCGCCTGCACCCTCGGCTACAAGGCCGGGATCATCGGCGCGGCCATGCTGGCGCACAAGGACGCCTGATCCCAGAGAACAATTTCATTGACAACCGGGCAGCTGTGACAGAGATCGCGGCCGCCCGGTTGTTTTCTTTTTCCGCGCCTGGGGCAAACTGCCGAAAGAGCCCGGCGGAAATTTTGGCAGTTTGCCGGGCGGCGGGGAAAAGCCCGGTCAAAACCGCAAAGAATCCGGCTGCATTTTTAGCTGGAATGGAAAAACTGCGCGCGTTTATGGGTTTTCGACAAGAAAAAGGGGCGAAAAAGGGCAAAACGGATAAGTTTTTCCGTTTATGCCCACCTCTCCGGAATGGAAATTTGGACGATCCCACAAAAATGTGGAAAGATGTCGAGCGGTTTGACGGAGAAACCAGGAAAATGCTTGTGGACTCCTACGAATTGCCTTCCAGAAGATTATGGACATTGCAAGAAAATTCGTCATATAGCCCAAACCTTATTGTAAATTTTAGATAACATGCTATAATCGAGCTAAATAAAAAAGATTGCTTCTATGCAAGGTGCATATATTCCGGCCAATCTTTTTTACATGCTTGCAAGCAGCAGCCGAATGATCCCGTTGATTTCCGATTTGAAAAAAGGAGGAGCTTTTTCCATGAAACGCATCCTTTCCATCCTCTTGTCCGTTACGCTGGTCTGCCTGCTGGCCGCCTGCGGCGCGCCCGCGCAGCAGGGCGGCGACGCCCCGCAGGCGGATGCGGCGCCCATGCGGGCGCTGCGCCTCGGCACCGGCTCGGTGGGCGGCACCGACAACGTCGCGATCGAGGCGATGTCCTCGGTGGTCAACCGCAACTCCGACATCAAAACCTCCACCGTCACGACAACCGGCGCGGTCGAAATCATCAACCTGCTTGATTCCCGCGAGCTCGAGGGCGGCTACACCGGCTCGATCAACCTTGTGCAGGCGCTGCGCGGCGAGGAGCCCTTCCAGAAGGAGATCCCCGCCAGCTCGATGCTCCAGGCGTTCGGGTTCGTCTCCTGGCGGCTGCCGGTGCTGACCGTCGCGGGCAGCGGCATCGAGAGCTACGAGGACCTGCGCGGCAAAAAAATGGCCTTCCCCGACGTGGGCTCCGCCTCGACCGAGGTGCTCAAGATCGTCCTGCGGGAAGCGGGCGTCCTCGACGACGTGAACATCGAATATTTCACCTGGAGCGACGGCTTCTCCGCGCTCAAGGACGGCCGCGTCGACGCGTGCGTCGGCACCTGGGGCAACGGCGTGCCGCCGGCGGGCATCATCGAGCTGCTCACCGTGCGCGACATCAACATCCTCTCCCTCCCGCCCGAGGTCGGCGCTAAAATCCACGAGATCAACCCCGGCATCATGGCGCAGGATCTGACCCACGCGGAGTGCGACATCATCCCCGAGGGCGATCCCAGGCTCTCCCCGGTCAATGCGGGCGTCATGATCTTCCACGCCGACGTGCCGGAGGAATCGGTCTATGAGTTCACCAGGGCGTGCATCTCCAACATTGAGGAGCTGGGCAAGATCACCCAGGACCTGAAGCCTCTCAAGGACTACGTCACGAGCGTCTGCGTCGAGGACGTGCCCTTCCACCCGGGCGCCGCGCGCGCGCTCAAGGAAGCGGGGCTGTGGGACGACCGCTTCACCGTCTACGGCGAATAACCGAACCACGACCCGCCGCCCGGAGGACCGGGCGGCGGAGCGGGCGGGCTCGTACCGCGCTGTGGAAGAGGGCCGGAAGGCCCGCCCGCAAGGAAAAAGGAGGCATCCATGCAACAGCGTAACCTGCCCGGCGATTACAGCCGGCGCAACCGTACAATCGACCGGCTGACCACCGCCACGGCCATCCTGATGAGCGTCTACCACTTCGTCTCGGCGCAGAAGCTGCTGGTCTTTTCGGACATCCATGTGGCGATCCACATCTGCTTCGCGCTGGTGATCGTCTTTTTGCAGAAGATGAAGCTCGACGACAGGCGCCACCCGGTCGAAAATTCACTGCTCGCCGCGCTCGCGCTGGCGAGCGTGGGCGTGACCATCTTTATCGCCGCCAACTACGAGGCCTTCAAAACCTCGATGGGGCAGAACCCGCCGGGCAAGGTGCTCTCGGGCGCCATCCTGCTCGCCGTGCTGATGATCGGCACCTACCTCACCTGGGGCAAAACGATCCCCATCATCGTGCTGATCGCGCTGGCCTACGGCTATTTCGGCCCCTATATGCCCGGGTTCCTCTACCACGGGGGACTCAGCCTCGACCGGGTCATCACCTATTCCACCACCAATTTTACCGGCGTGTTCGGCATGCTGGGGACCATCTCGGCCAACACGATCGTGCTCTTTTCGATCTTTGCGGGGCTCATGCAGGCGTTCGGCGCGCTCGACGCGATCATGAACGTCGCCATGGCCGCAAGCGGCAAGGTCCGTTCGGGCGCGGCACAGGTCGCCGTGCTCAGCAGCGGGCTGGTCGGCTCGGTGACGGGCAGCGTCGCCGCCAATATCTCGATGACGGGCGCGGTGTCCATCCCGCTCATGAAGAAGCGCGGCTACCCGCCCGAGTTCGCGGGAGCGTGCGAGGCGGCCGCCTCCACCGGCGGCGCGATCCTGCCGCCCGTCATGAACGCGGCGGCCTTCATCATCGCCTCGTGGACGAGCACCCCCTACATCAAGATCGCGCTGATCGGCGTGGCGCCCGCGCTGCTCTACTACTTCGGCATCTCGCTGAGCATCTACATCAAGGCGATCAAGCTGGGGGACAAAAAGAACGAGGACGACGCGCTCCCGCACTTTAAAAAGGCGTTTCTGGAGTTCGTGATCTACATCATCCCGCTCATCGTCCTGGTCGTCTTCCTCGTCAAGATGTATTCCCCGCAGGTCTCCCTCTTCTACGCGATCCTCGCGCTGCTGCTCGTCGGGCTGATCCAGCAGGTGCGCGGGAGCGGGCTTGCCGGCTGCGTCCGCGGGTTCGTCCGCAAGACGCTCGACGGGCTGGCGATCGGCTCCAAGTCGATGGCGATGATCGCGGTGGTCATGGCGATCATGGGCGTGGTCGTCCAGATCCTGACCGCCACCGGCCTGCCCTCCAAGATCTCGCAGTTCGTCATCACGCTGGCGGGGGACAACCTCTTCCTGCTCGCGCTCTTCGTCGCGATCACCTGCCTCATCTTCGGCATGGGCATGCCCGCCGCGCCCGCCTATATCCTCGCGGCGCTGCTCGGCGCGCCCGCGCTGACCGCCTTCGGGGTCCCGCTGCTCGCGGCGCATTTCTTCGTCTTCTACTACGGCGAGCTCTCCGCGGTGACGCCGCCCGTCGCGATCGGCGCGCTCGTGGCCTCGGGGCTCGCAAAGGGCGACTTCATGAAAACCAGCCTCATCTCCATGCGGCTGGCGGTCTGCGGCTTCGCCATCCCCTTCATGTTCATCTTCCGGCCGGAGATCCTGCTGATGGGCACCCTGTGGGAATTCGTCTGGAGCATCCTGATGGTCATGGTCTTTGCGTTCGCCTGCGTGATCTTCTTTGAAAACTTCTTCCTGGAGAAGCTGATCCTGCCCGAACGCATCGGCGCGGCGGCCGCCGCCTTCTGCTGCATCTGGCCGCATTTCGCCTTCGACTTCGTCGGCCTGGCGCTTATCGCGCTGGTCGTCGCGTCCCACCTCTGCCGGCACCGGCGCGCGGCCCGCGCACAGGGCGCGGAAGGACCGGCCGCCTGACCGGGCGGCCCGAAAAATATTGGGGAAAGGCGGAAATTTACCGGATGGACGCACACAAAAAGATCGTAATCTGTTCCACCCTCGACACCAAGGGGGAGGAGACCCTCTACCTCAAGGCGCAGCTCGAGGAGCGCGGCGCGCAGGTGAGCATCATCGACATCGGGCTCAAGCGCACGGCGCGCAGCTTCCCGGTCCAGTTCACGCAGGACCAGGTTGCAGAGAGCGCGGGCAGCTCGTTTGCCTCGGTAGAGAACATCCTCTCCCGGTTCGAGGCGTCGAAAATCATGATGGAGGGGCTCTTGAGCATCACCCAGAAGCTCTGCCGCGAGGGCAACCTCGACGGGATGATGTCGCTGGGCGGCTCGGGGGGCACCACCATCGCGAGCTACGCGATGCAGAACCTGCCGCTGGGCATCCCGAAGATCATCGTCGGCACGATGGCCTCGGGCAACACGGTGCCCTACGTGCAGGGGCAGGACATCCTGCTCATCAACTCGGTGGCGGACATCCAGAGCATCAACTTTTTGACCGAATACATCCTCGGGCAGGCGGCCGCCGTGATGTGCGCGATGATCGACGGGCCCAAGATCGCCCGCCACAAGAAAAAGGCGATCGGCATCACCGGGTTCGGCGTGACCACCCCCTGCGTCCAGCGCTGCAAGGAGCTGCTCGAGGAGATGGGGTATGAAATCGTGATCTTCCACGCGCGGGGCGTCTCGGGCGGAAAGATCATGGAGAAGATGATCCGCGAACGGTTTTTCGCGGGGGTGCTCGACATCACGACCACCGAGCTCGCGGACGAGGTCGGCGGGGGCGCCTACGCGATCGGCCCGGAGCGGCTGCGGGGCGGGGTGGAGACGAACATCCCCTACATTGTGGTGCCGGGCGCGCTCGAAATGATCAACATCGGCCCGGAGGAGCAGCTGCGCCCCGGGCAGGCGGACAAGGTCCGCTACTATCACAATCCGAGCCTTCTCAAGATCCGCGCCGACAAGCGGGACATGCGGGCGCTGGCCGAGCTCTTCGTCCACAGGCTCGGGGACGCGGCGGGCAACACCCGGCTGGTCATCCCCACGCAGGGATTTTCCGAGATCGACAAGGCGGGCAACGTCTTCTACGACCCGGAGACCGACGCGGTCTTCACCAGCGAGGTCAAGGCGAAGATGCCCCCGCAGGTCCCTGTCATAACAAAGGACTGCCATCTCAACGACCCCGCCTTCGCCGAACTGCTTGTGCGGGAGCTCATCCGCATGATCGACTGGGACGCGGTCCGCAGGGGAGAGGCGCACGCCTGACCCCGCCGCGGTCCCGGAACTGTAAGGAGATTTGCCAATGCAAGGAACGAAAATCAACCGCGACACCATCCTCGAAAACCTGCGCGCCGAGATCGCCGCGGGCCGCCCGATCATCGGGAGCGGCGCGGGCGTGGGGCTGATCGGCCGGATCGTCGACCGCGCGGGCATCGACCTGATCGTCGTCTATAACTCGGGGCATTTCCGCATGAACGGCTACAGCTCGATTCTGGGGAACCTCCCGGTCGGGGACGCCAACGCAATGGTGCTCGAGATGGGGGAGGAACTCATCATCAACGCCGTCCGCCGCGCGCCGGTCATCGGCGGCATCTTCGGAGTCGACCCCACCCGCGACATGCGCCGCTTCCTCGAGCGGATGGCCGACGTCGGGTACTCGGGGGTCATCAACTATCCCACCGTCGGCAAGATGAACGGCCGCCTGCGCTACGAGCTGGAACACGTCGGGCTCGGGCTCGACCGGGAGATCGCCACCATGCGCATGGCCGCCGACATGGGCTTTCTGACGCTCGCCTATGTCTTCTGCCCCGAGGACGCCCGGCGCTACGCCGCGGCGGGCGCGGACGTGCTCGTCTCCCACGCGGGGCTGACGCAGGGCGGGGACATCGGGCTCCAGTCGGACGGCACCCTCGAGGAATCGATGGAAAAGACCGAGGCGATCCTGCGGGCCGGGCTCGAAGAGAACCCCGGCATCATCCCCCTCTGCCACGGCGGCGCGATCATCTCGCCCGACGACGCCCGCGCCGTCTTCCGCCAGACCTCCGCGGTCGGGTTCATCGGCGCGTCGAGCATCGAACGCATCCCGGTGGAGCAGATCGTCTCCCGGACGGTCGAGAGCTTCAAAAGCCTGCCGCTGGACGAGGCGGCGGACCCGGCATAAAAACGCATCAAAAAAGGGGAGGCCCGCCAAACCGGCGGGCCTCCCCTTTTGCCTTTCCGCTGTGGAAATCCGTATGGGAATGTGGTATCATGGGGTTACACCACAAGCCGCGCGGCGCCGAGCGCCGCGAGCAGCAGGCCCGAAAGGACGCCCAGCGCCCGTTTCGGGACAGGCAGGCGGGAGAGCCGCTTGCCCACGGCCTCGCCGAGCGCGAGGCAGGCGGTCTGCGTCACGCCGACGGCCAGCGGCAGCCAGAGGGAGCCCGCGCCCGCCAGCGCGAGCCCGATGCCCGCGCCGAGCATGTCGACCGAGAGGGAGAAACCGAGCAGCAGCGCCTCGCCCAAGTCGATCGAGCCCGAGTTGTCGAGGTCGCCCGCCGACGGCTCCCGGACGACTAAGATCGTCAGCCCCAGCGCGTGGAACCGCTTTTGCAGCGGCGGCTTTTCCGAGGCGGGGGAGGCCTCCCGCGCGGGCAGCAGGGAACGGACCGCCGCGCCCGCGCCGAGCAGGATCAGGATGCCCGCGCCGATCCAGCGCCCGGCGCTCGGGGGGAGGAACGCCCCGAGCGCGCCGCCCGCCGTGACGGCGGCGAAGGCGAAGCCGGTCGAGAGCAGCGCGATCGCGGTTTTGGCGGCCGCGCCGATTTTGACCCCGCGCAGGCCGAAGGAGGCGCCCGCGGCGAACCCGTCGGCGCTCAGGGCGAGCGCCGTGACAAAGACAAATAGCATGGACCCAACACCACCCGTATGTACCGCGCGGGAGACCCGCGCCTAACCCATACTATGGCGCGCCGGGAATTTGGTTCGGCGGGCCGGGCCCAAAAACAAACGACAAGGCGGTTATGCAGATGAACAAAACAGGCTTTTCCCCGGCGGACATTCTGATTCCGCGGGAGGCGGACATGACGCGGTGGAGCGTCGTGGCGTGCGACCAGTACACCTCCGAGCCGGAGTACTGGGAGCGGGTCGCCCGCGAGGTGGGGGACGCCCCCTCCACGCTGGACATGATCCTGCCGGAGGTCTACCTCGACGAAAAGGAGGCCGGCGCGCGCATCCCGCGCATCAACGCGGCGATGCGCCGCTATCTGGACGAGGGGCTCTTCCGCACCCTGCCCGAAAGCTACGTCTACCTCCAGCGCACCCTCGCCCCCGGCAAGGTGCGGCAGGGGCTGGTGGGCAAGCTCGACCTCGAGGAATACGAGTACGGCGCGGGCAGCCAGTCGCTCGTGCGGCCGACCGAGGGCACGGTGGAAAGCCGCCTGCCCCCCCGCATCCGGGTGCGGGAGGACGCGCCGCTCGAAAGCCCACACATCATGGTGCTGATCGACGACCCCGGCCGCACCGTCATCGAGCCGCTGCGCGCCCGGACGGGAAGCCTGCCCCGGCTTTACGACTTCGAACTCATGGAGGGGGGCGGACGCATCTGCGGGTGGCGGGTGTCCGGCCCCGAGGCCGCGCGGGTGGACGGGGCGTTCGGCGCCCTCGCGGAAAAGCTCGGCGACTACGGCGCGCGCTTCCCCGGCAAGCGGCCGCTGCTCATCGCGGTGGGGGACGGCAACCACTCGCTGGCCACCGCCAAGGCCTGCTGGGAGCGGCTCAAAAAGGCCCTCCCCGCGGAACAGCGTGAAACCCATCCCGCGCGCTACGCGCTCGTCGAGCTCGTGAACGTCCACGACGAGGCGCTCGAATTCGAGCCGATCCACCGCATCCTCTTCGGCGTGGACCCCGACCAGGTGCTCCGCGAGCTCCAAGCCTACTACGACACCGGCGAGGACGCGGTGGGCGGGCAGTCGTTTGAATACGTCTGCGGCTCCCGGCGGGGGCGGCTCTACGTCGCCAACCCCTCCTCCCAGCTCGCCGCCGGGACGCTGCAGAACTTCATCGACTGGTACCTCGGCCGGTTCGGCGGCAAGGTCGATTACATCCACGGGGAGCAGGTGGTCGGGCACCTCTGCAAAAGCCCCGGCACGATCGGCTTTCTGCTGCCGGTCATGAAGAAGTCCCAGCTCTTTCCGACCGTCCTGCTCGACGGCGCGCTGCCCCGCAAGACCTTCTCGATGGGGCACGCGCATGAAAAACGCTACTATCTGGAGTGCCGGGCGATCCGGTAAACAACAGCCTTTGGAGGTGCTTTCATGAAACGGGAAATCCTCATCGCGGCGGCTCTCGGCGAACGGGAGCCCGACCTCGTGCTCAAAAACGCGCGGGTCGTCAACGTCTTTTCCGGGGAGGTCGTCCCCGGCGACATCGCCATCGCCGGCGGGATGATCGCCGGCGTCGGCAGCTATGACAGCGGGGAAAGGGTCGTCGACCTCGGCGGGAAATTCGTCGCGCCCGGCTTCATCGACGCGCACGTGCACGTCGAGTCGTCGATGGTGTCGCCGCCCGCCTACTGCACCGAGGCGCTCGGCTGGGGCACCACCACCCTCGTCACCGACCCCCACGAGATCGCGAACGTCGCGGGGGGCGCGGGGGTGCGGTTCATGCTCGACACCTCCGCGAAGCTGCCCGTCAACTACTATGTGCAGCTGCCCTCCTGCGTGCCTGCGACCCCCTTCGAGCACGCGGGCGAGGTGTTCACCGCTGAAAAGATGAAGCCCTTTACAGAGGAGCCGCGCGTCCTCGGGCTGGGCGAAATGATGAACTACCCGGGCGTCGCGGGCCGCGACCCCGCCGTCATGGCCAAATTCGAGCTCTTTTCCGGCCGCGTCGTCGACGGCCACGCGCCCGGCATCACCGGCAACGGCCTGCAGGCGTACATCGCGGCGGGCACCTGCACCGACCACGAGTCCACCTCCTGGGCCGAGGCGCACGAGAAGCTGCGCGCCGGACTGGCGGTGCTCGTGCGGGAGGGCTCGGCCTGCAAAAACCTCGCGCCGATCATCGAGGGCGCGCTCGCCGACGGGGTGGACACCTCCCACATGGCCTTCTGCACCGACGACAAGCACCTCGCGGACATCCGCCGCGAGGGGACCATCCGCTGGAACGTGAAGCGCGCGGTCGAATGCGGCCTCGACCCCGTGAAGGCGATCCAGATGGCGACGATCAACGCCGCGCGCATCCACCGGCTCCACGGCCTCGGCGCGGTCGCCGCGGGCTACCGGGCCGACCTCGTCGTCTTTACCGACCTGCGGGAGATCGACGTGCGGGCGGTCTACAAGGACGGGAAGGAATTTGTCCGGGGGGCCTTCTCCTTCGGGCTCGTCGGGAGCGCGGGGGAGGACGACCCGATCACCCATTCGGTCCACCTCGCGCCGCTTTCCGACGGCTGCCTCGCGCTGCCAAAGCGGGAGAGCTACCCGGTCATCAACGTCATGCCCGGCAACGTCACGACCACCCGCACCGATCTCCCCGCCTCCGAGGTCGATTCGCTCATCGCGGCGGGGAAGCTGCGCAGGATCGCCGTCTTCGAGCGGCACCACGCCACCGGAAACGTCGGCGTGGGCCTCATCGCGGGCTACGGGCTCACCCACGGCGCGGTGGCCACCACCGTCGCGCACGACTCCCACAACCTCATCGTCGTGGGGGACAACGAGGCCGACATGCTCGCCGCCGTCCGGGAGATCGAACGGGTGCAGGGCGGCTACACGATCGCCGCGGACGGCAGAATCCTCGGCACGCTGCCGCTGCCCGTCGCCGGCCTCATGAGCAACGAAACCGCCGACACCCTCATCCCCGCGCTCGACGGGATGATCGCCCTGGCGAAAAAACAGGGGGTCGCGGAGGGAATCGACCCGTTCATTACGCTGAGCTTCATGGCGCTGCCCGTCATCGGGGAGATCCGCATCACCGACATGGGGATGTTCGACGTGACGAAATTCTCCTTCATCGAATGAAAAATCCCTTCCCGTATTCCGACAGCAACAAGCGTTACCACACCTACACCTGTTTTCTCTCCCGCCGGTTCGGCGGCAAGGTCTCCCGCGTGCCGCTGAACGCGGGCTTCACCTGCCCCAACCTCGACGGGACGAAGGGCAGGGGAGGGTGCGTCTACTGCTCCCCCGCGGGCAGCGGGGAGTTCGGCGGCGACCCGCGCCTGCCCATCCGGGAGCAGTTCTCCCAGGTCGCCGCGCGCATGGCCGGCAAGTGGGACACCCCACGGCACATCGTCTATTTCCAGGCGCGCACCAACACCTACGCGCCCGCGGACACGCTGCGCCGCCTCTATGAGGAGGCGCTCGCCTGTCCCGGGGTGGTGGGGCTGGCGGTCGCCACCCGGCCCGACTGCCTGCCCGACGAGGTGTGCGGGCTGCTCGGGGAGCTGGCGCGGCGCACCTACCTGACCGTCGAGCTCGGGCTCCAAACCGTCCACGACGCGACGGGGGAGCGGATCAACCGCTGCCACAGCTACGCCGACTTCCTCGAAGGGGCCGGGAAGCTGCGGGCGTGGGGCGTACCGTTCGGCGTGCACCTGATCGACGGGCTGCCCGGCGAAACGCATGACATGATGGCCGAAACGGCGAAGCGGGTCGGCGGGCTGCGCCCGCACCTCGTCAAGATTCATCTGCTGCACCTGCTCGAGGGCACCGCGCTCGCGCGGGAGTACCGGGAGAAGCCTTTCCCGCTGATGAGCCGCGACGAATACGTGCGGACCGTCTGCGACCAGCTCGAATGGCTGCCGCCCGAATGTGTGATCGGGCGGCTCACCGGCGACGGCGACCCCGAAACGCTCATCGGGCCCGACTGGAGCCGCAAAAAGCTCTGCGTGCTCAACGAGATCGACAAGGAGCTCGCGCGCCGGGATTCCTGGCAGGGAAAGCGCCTCGGGAGCATGCCCGCCGGCGGCGCGGCCCCGGGCTGACGGGGCGAAGTCGGCCCGGGCGGGCCTTCCAGCCGCCGGATACCGGGGCGATATTTCGCTAAAGTCGAGTTTAACGAAATCCGGGGTGGGAACATGGGACAGGCCGCGCGCCCCGGACGGACAGCCCGCCAAACACGAACGTGGGACCGCCGCCGGACGCGGCGTGAGACAGACAAAGGAGGATACCGGTATGAACCAGCTCTTCTCCGACATCGCCGGGCTTGAACGGTACAAGCTGTTCGGGGGTTACTATCTGCAGCTGGGGGATCTTTTCATCTTCGCGCTGCTGCTTGTCACGATCCTCCTGACGGCGATCGTCGTACTGCTCATCAAGCACAACGTCGATTATCACTACTACCACAAGCTCGAGGAGGAAAACCGCCGCCTGCACTATGAGATCATCCAGCTGAAAGCCACCGAGGCCGTCCGGAAGGAACAGGCGGCCAGCAATCAGAGGAACGAATAGATTTTCTATTCGTTCCTTTTTCCGTTCCTTGTGCGATTGCCCGGATTAAGCCGGGCGTAGCCCGCCGCCGTGACGCCAAAAGGCCGCCGCCCATGACGGGCGGCGGCCTTTTCCTGCGTTCTTCTCAGTATTCCACCTTATACATATAGCGCCGCATCATCAGCGGGTGTTTCTTCGCCGCGGCGAGGCCGCCAGCATAGTCTAGGCCGATTACCCAATGCAGGATCGGGCTGAAGAACTCGACGACCGAATCCGCGATCGAGTTGATCCCCAGCTCCTTGACGTCGATGATCTCCACCTTTTCGGCGTACTTGCCGAGGAAGCGCAGGGCGCGTTCATCCAGTGCGCGAGTGCGGCCCTCCGATTCAAAGACGAGGAAGGGGGTGTTCTTGTCGGTGATCTCGAACGGGCCGTGGAAGTATTCGCCCGTGTGGATGCTGCTTGAATGGACCCATTCCATCTCCATGAACATGCAGATGCTCTGCATATAGGAGACGAAGGTGGAGGGGCCGCTGCCCATCGTATAGATGACCGGCTCGTCCTTCATCCGCTCGCCCCACGCCATCGCGCGGCCGTGGATCTGTTCGAGGGCCTTCGTGCAGATGCCGGGGATCTTCCCGAGGCCGTCCAGCGCGTCTTCATAGAAGGCATAGCCCTCGGTCTGCTCGAGCAGTTCGATCGCCAGAGTCAGGATCACGTATTGGTTGAGGTTCTCCACGATGTTGTCGGTTTCGATCCGGTAGATCACCGTATAGTCCCCGTACTGCTCCAACGGGACATCGTGCTTGGAGCAGAGCACCACGACGCTGGCGCCCGCTTCCTTGGCGACCCGGGCCGCCTCCACCGTCTCGGGCGTGCCGCCCGCAAGCGACATCGCAAAGACGATGCAGTCCTCACCGAGCGCCTTGGGGGTCGCGTGGACAAACTCGTTGGCGGTGACGGAATCGCAGGCCAGCTCCTTCGCCTCCGACTTGAGGAAGTAGGTCATCGGGTAGAAGCAGGACAGGCTGCCGCCGCAGGCCACGCAGTAGGCCCGTTTGATCCCGCCGAGCTTCTTTTTCGCCTCCACGATTTCGGCAATGATCTTCCGGATATCGGCGGGAGTCGTGTAAACCATCTCATTCATGCGTTTCTTCTCCTTATTATTCAATCTGCCGGGCGTGCCCGGCGGTGCGTCAGGCTGCGGCTTTCGCCATTTCTTCCTCACGGGTCACCAGGCCGCCGGGCGTGCGGACGACCGCATCGACCGTTTCGCCGGCCAGGATCTTCTGGACCGATTCAACCGCAAGGCTGCCGATGTTCATGGGGTTCTGCGCCATCGAGGCGATGATCTGGCGGCCCTCCTGCATCGCCTTGACCTGCTCGGGGGTCGCGTCATAACCGATGATCTTCACGTCGGCGAATTTGTCCGGGTAGAGCTCCACCGTGCTCAGCGCGCCCAGCGCGCAGTCGCCGCAGTTGGCGAGGATCAGGTCCACGTCGGGGTTGGCGTTGAGCGCGTTCTCAACCGTTTGAGCGTAACCGGCACGCGCCTGGGTGCCGGGGTCCATCTGCTCGATCACTTCCACGTCAGGGTAATCCTTGAGCGCGTCATAATAGCCTTCGCAGCGGTCCTCCAGGCTGGTCATGCCGGGAGCCGGGGTGATGATCAGCACCTTGCCCTTGCCGCCGATCGCCTCCAGTCCGTAGAGCGCCGCCTCTTTGCCGCCCGCGCGGTTGTCCGAGGCGATGAAGCAGGAGACGTTCTCGTCGATCGTGCTGTCCACCGTGACGACCGGGATGCCGGCCGCAGCGGCTTTTTCCCCGGCGCCCGCGAAGGCCGCCGCATCAAGCGGCCAGAGGATGATGGCGTCCACGCCCATCTGGATAAAGTTATCCACCTCGTCGTTGCCCTTGGAGAGATCGAGCGCGTAATCGACCTCGCTGATTTCGACGCCCAGCTCCCTGGCCTTCTCCTGCACGCCCTTCTGCAGGTCCACGGCGAATTCTTCCGCCAGCGTGCAGTAGGCGACGCCGATATGGGTCTTGCCGCCGTTGTCCGCCGGGGCGGGGTCCCCCGCGCCGGACGCCGCGGGCGCGCTTTCGGAAGCGCCGCAGGCCGCGAAGGCGAGCAGCATGGCCAGAGACAACAGGACTGCGATTGCCTTTTGGAATTTTTTCATAATTTCCTCCCGTTTCTGTTATGGAATCAGGGGGTCCCCCGCTCTCGCGGGGCCCCGCGGATACGGAATGCCTAAGCCTTTTTCGTCTTGCGGCCGTTGGAGGATTTGCGGGCGATGTCGATGATGACCGCTCCGGCGATGACGGTGCCCTTGACGACCATCTGCCAGTAGGAGTTGATGCCCATCATGACCATGCCGTTGTTGATGACGCCGAGGATCATCGCGCCGAGCAACACGCCCCCGATCGACCCCTCGCCGCCCGCAAGGCTGGTCCCGCCGATCGCCGCGACCGATATCGCGTCCATCTCGTAGCTGACGCCCATTGTCGGCTGGGCGGACTGCAGCTTGGAGGAGAGCAGGATGCCGCCGACTGCGGCGGCCGCGCCGCAAAGGCCGAAGCTGAAGAGGGTGATCCGGTTGATCTTCAGGCCGGAATAGCGCGCCGCCGTGGGGTTGCCGCCGGTGGCGTAGATCGAGCGGCCCATCGCGGTGTGGTTGAGCAGCACCCAGCCGAGGAACATCACCGCGAACATCCCATAGATGGGGATCGGGACGCCGAACCAGCTGTCCTTGCCGATCGCAAGGTAGCCCTTGGTCAGGCCGGTGACCGGCGAGCCGCCGGTGATCAGGTAGATCGCGCCGCGCACCACCTGGGTCATCGCCAGCGTAAAGACGAAGGCGGGAATTTTGGTGGTGCAGACGACCAGCCCGTCGAACACGCCGATCGCAATGCCCGCCGCAAGCGCGGTGAGGATCGCGGCCACCATATTGCCGCCCGCGTTCATCACCATCGCGGCCAGCACGCCGCACAGGCCCGCGATCGCGCCGACGCTCAGGTCGAAATAGCCGTTGATGATGAGGATCGCCATGCCGACGCCCATCACGCCGTAAATGGACATCTGGCGCAGCACGCCGATCACATTCTCGATCTTGATAAAGTTGGGGTTCTTAGCCGTCACAATGACGACCATCAGCACCAGCACCAGCATCAGTCCCGAATATTTGACCAGGATGCGCAGCAGCCTGCCCCCGGCCCTTTTCTCTTCCTGTTCCATCACTTGACCTCCTCTATCGCATAGCGCATGATCGTGTCCTCGCTGAATTCCCCGCGGGCGAGGATGCGGTTGATCCGCCCCTCCCGCATCACGCAGATGCGGTCGCACATCGCGATCAGCTCGGTCATCTCCGAACTGATCAGCAGGACCCCGACGCCGCTCTCCGCCAGCGCGGAGATGATCGTATAGATTTCCGCCTTCGCCCCCACGTCCACCCCCTGGGTGGGCTCGTCCAGGATGATCACCTTCGGCAGGCAGCTCATCCATTTGGCAAAGACGACCTTCTGCTGGTTGCCTCCGCTCAGGTTGCTGACCGGCTGGCTGTCGGTGGGTGTCTTGATCCGCAGCCGCCCGATCTGCCCGGCGGACGTCGCCCGCTCCTTCTCATGGTCGAGCAGAGGCCCGCGGACGTGCCTTTGCAGGCTGCTCAGGGTGATGTTCTCCCGCACCGACATCAGCTGCACCAGCCCCTGGTGCTTGCGGTCCTCGGGCACCAGCCCGATCCCCTCGGCGATCGCCCCGGCGGGGGAGGTGATTTTCAGCTCCCTCCCCTCCAGCAGCACCTGCCCGGAATAGGGGTCGATCCCGAACAGGACGTTCGCCGTCTCGGTGCGCCCCGCGCCGACCAGCCCCGCGAAGCCCAGAATCTCCCCCCGGTGCAGCGTGAAGGAGATATCGTGCACCGATGCGCTCTCCACATGCCGCAGCTCGAGGATCTGCTCCCCGATGAGAACCTCCTTCTTCGGGAAGAGGTTCTCCATGCTGCGCCCGACCATCATACGGATCAGCTGGTCCTGGTCGATCTCCGAGACCTGCCGCTTGCCCACAAACATCCCGTCCCGCAGGACGGTCACCGTGTCGCAGAGGTCGAAAATCTCCTCCAGCCGGTGGGAGATGTAGAGCACGGTGATCCCCTGCTCCTTCAGCCGCCGGATGATCTGCTTGAGGTTGTCGCACTCCTCGGTGGTGAGCGAGGCGGTCGGCTCGTCGAAGATGATGAAGCGGGAGCGGAAGGAGAGCGCCTTGAGGATTTCCACCATCTGCCGCTTGGCCACGCTCAGTTCCCCGACCACCGCCCGGGGCGGCAGGTGGATGCCGATTTCGTCCATCAGCGCCGTCACCTTGCGGCGAAGCGCACGGTAATCCACAAAGCCCAGACGGTTTTTTTCGTACCGCCCGACGTAGATGTTTTCCTCGATCGTCATCAGCCCCACCTGCATCGGCTCCTGATAGACGGTGCTGATCCCCCTGTCGTGGGCGGCGTGGGGGGAGAACTCCTCCACCAGCCCGCCTTCGAAGAGCACCTCCCCGCTGGTCGGCGGCTCGATCCCCGAGAGAATCCGGATCAGGGTGGATTTCCCCGCGCCGTTCTCCCCGACCAGCGCGTGGATCAGCCCCGGCTCAAACGAGAGGTCCACCTCCGTAAGGGCCTTGACCCCTCCGTAATGCTTCGTGAGCCGCCTGGTCTGCACTATGTATTCCGACATCTTCCGCGCCCCTTCCCCTGTTCGGCAGATTCCAAAGCTCCGCTTGTTTTATGACATTATTATATGCTACAATATATAACAAGTCAATCCTTTTTGCCGCATTTACGTGACAAAAATCCCGTTGATTTTTATCAGTTATAGACAATTTATTAATCTTTTCAGTTTTATCCCTTGCATAATATCATATATCATATTATGTTATATTTGATCACATTTGAAGGGAGGCAACCCCTGTGAAGCTCTCGTTCCTCACCCTCCAGTTCAAGCGCTACCCCCTCGAAACCAGCTTCCTGATGGCCCGCCGCTACGGATTCGATGGGATTGAGCTGTGGGGCGCGCGCCCCCACGCCTACCCCTACGACGGGGACGACGCCCTCGTCCGCGATATCCTGCGCTGGAAGCGGGAATACGGCGTCGAAATCCCCATGTACACCCCCGAACTGCTCGCCTACCCCTATAACCTCGCCTCCGCCCTCCCCCGCGAACGGGAGGAGACGGTCGCCTATCTCAAACGCGCCGCCCGGTTCTGCGCGGCGATCGAATGTCCCGGCATGCTCGTCTCCTGCGACCACCCCGGCTACGGGCGGAACGCCTCCGAGGCGTGGGGCGACCTGGTCTCCGGCCTGCGGGAGGTCTGCCGCGAGGCGGACGCGCTCGGCGTCTCCGTCAGCATGGAATCGCTCGGCCCGAACACCAGCCCGATCGTCAGCCGCGCGGACGACCTCGCCCGGCTGATCGCCGATGTGGGCGTCCCCAGCTTCGGCGCGATGCTCGACATGGCAATCCCGCCGCTCGCCGCGGAGCCGATGTCGGAGTACCTGGACAAGCTCGGCGGGCGGCTGCGCCATGTGCACCTCTGCGGCTGCGACGGCATCTATGAGACCCACCTCCAGGTCGCGCCCGGGAGCGGGACGATCTCCTTTGAGAGCTTCCTCCCGCTGCTGAAGGCCCACGGCTACGACGGCTGGTGCTCGGTCGAGGTGCTGGAGCCCTACTTCCGCGACCCCGAGTTCTACCTCTCCGAGGCGAAACGCTACCTCGACGGCCTGCTGGGCTGACGGGCGCAAAAAAGCGGCGGCGGGTTTCCCCGCCGCCGCTTCCCCGCCTTCAGAGCTCGCGGAGCATCGCAGCGACCTTCTTATAGCCCATGCCGAACCGGGACACCCCCATTTCCCGCATGGCCTTGAGGGTTTCATAGCCCATGATCCCCCCCGCCGCCTTGATCCGGATGCGTCCGGCGGCCGCATCGCTGACCATCCGCACGATCTCCAGCGTGGTCGGCCCGAAAAAGCCGGTGCCCGTCTTGATAAAGTCGGCGCCCGACGCGATGACCACCTCGCAGGCGGATTTGATCTGCGCGGGGGTCAGCAGCGGCGCTTCGATAATCACCTTGAGGGGGCATTTCACCGCTTCGCGCATCCGCTTGAGCTCCTCGAGCGCCCGATCCTCCATCCCCGAGCGGAGATAGGGCAGGTTGAGGTACATGTCGATTTCGCCGCAGCCCATCTCCTGGTAGAGCTTTGCGAGAAAGAGCTTCTGCTCGGTCGATTCAAACCCGCTCGACGCCGACACAAGCCCGCCCCCCACGATCGTGTGGGTGCCCTTCAGCTCCCGCAGCAGATAGGGGTAAAAGCAGTTCAGCCCATAGACGAGGTGCAGGTCGAACTCCTTCGCCGCGCGCACCAGCTCCTCCATGTCCCGAAAGTCGTGTTCCGGACTGATCGCCACCGCATCCATCTGGTGCGCGATCTCCAATGCCAGTTTGCTCATAACAACCGCCCTTTCCTATATTACATTATGATGTATAATGATATAATACAACTATACCCTGCCGACCTGTCCGCGTCAACCGCAAACAGGCAAAAAAACGCATAAAAAAACTGCCGGAAAACCGGCAGTTTCTCTAAAACCTCTGTGTTTTACGGCCTGCGGGGCGGCTGGGCGATGTAGGAAATCCGCACCCGGTCCCCCACAAGCAGCTCCTTTGTCCGGCGGACGGGCCGGCCCTCCCGGTCGGTGGAGAGGTCCCGCAGCAGCAGCAGCGGCGACCCGCCCTGCACTCGCAGCCACTCCGCCTCTTTCGCGGTGGCCATGCAGATTTCAATTGTCCGCTCGCTGGAATAGAGGCCGTCCGCCAGCCCGCTCTGGATCATCAGCCCGTTGAGGGACTTCTTTTCGAGGTCCTCCTCCATCAGGAAGGAGAACTCCTCCCGCATCCGGTCCTCGGCGAGGATGAGCGGCGTCTCGTCCGCGTAGAGCAGACGGGAGAGGTAGACGATCTTCTCCCCGCGTTTGGCCCCGAGCTGCACCATGTCGCGCTCGTCGGCGTCCACCAGCTTTTTGAAGAGCTGCACCCGCTTGGGCTCCAGATCGTTCTGGCGGCACATCTCCTCAAAGCTCGACACCCCGATCGTCAAAAGCTGCTTGCTTTTGGCGTTGGTCACGAAGGTCCCCTTGCCCTGGATCTTCACGAGCATCCCCTCGTCCGCCAGCTCGGTCAGCGCCGCGCGCACCGTGATCCGGCTGACCGAAAACATCCGGCTCAGCTCCGCCTCGGAGGGAATCCGCTCGTTGGGCTTCCAGCGGCCCGCGGCGATCTCGTTTTCAATCAGCTTGCGCAGCTGCCGGTAGAGCGGGATCACCGTCAGCGGCTGGGCGCACTGCCCCAGCAGGTTCAGGCTCTCGGCCACTCCTCCACCTCCATCCTTGTCGTCCCGATATTTGTTATAATATATAATAACATAAAATTCCCACTGCGGCAATCCCTTTTGAAAAGTTTTCTTTTTTCTGCTGTTTTAACGGATTTCTATTGACTTGTATGTTATTGTTATATATTATGATATTATAGCCGATTCAACGATCAATAAGGAGGGCATTATGTTCAAGCTCATTGCCATTGGGGATAACAACATCGATACCTACGCGGCCTCGGGCGTCTCCTACCCCGGCGGGAACTGTCCCAACGTGGCCGCCTATGCCGCCATCAACGGCTACCCGTCCGCCTATATCGGCGTGGCCGGCCTGGACAGCTTCGGGGACCTGCTGGCCGGCGGGCTTGCCGAAACCGGCGTGGACGTCTCCCACCTGCGGCGGGAGCGGGGAATCACCTCCCGGGACGTGATCGTCTCGCGGGAGGGAGACCGGACCTTTACCCAGTACGACCGCTCGATCATCGACGCCTTCCCGCTTTGCTTCGACGAAGGAGAACTGGATTACATCCGCTCCTTCGACCTCATCCATACCAGCATCTACTCCACCTTCGCGCCCGGCGCCTTTGACCTGCTCTGCGGGCTCGGCGTGCCGGTCTCCTACGATTTTTCGGTCGAGTGGCAGCAGGAGTTCACCGACCAGTCGGGCGAGGAATACCTCCAGGAGCTCACCCCCCTGCCCCCCGACTTTTTGGAGAGCGTCTGCAAAAAGGTCGATTACGCCTTTTTCTCCTGCAGCAACGTCTCCGAGGAGGAGACCGAGGCGCTGCTGCGCCGTGCGGTGGGCTTCGGCTGCCGCCTCGCCGTGGGCACCCGCGGGATGCACGGCTCCTTCTGCTTCGACGGGCACGGGTTCTACCGCCAGGACGCCTATCGGACAAGCGTGGTCGACACGCTCGGCGCGGGGGATTCCTTCATCACCCGTTTCCTGCTCACCTACCTGGACGGCGCGCGCCTGCTGGAACACTGCACCGGCACGCTTCCCGCGCAGGGCGGCTTCCTCCCCGGGGACCTCGGCGACTACCGGCAGAAGCTGGTCCGGGCCGGTCTCTCGCAGGCCGCGCTCTTCGCCGCGCGCTCCTGCCAGGTCGAGGGCGCGTTCGGCCACGGACGGCTCCTGTAAAAAATAGCCGCTTAGGCTATTTTTTCGCGCATGGGGCGGGGAGCGCGTAAGCGCGCATCCGCCTGCACATGGCCGTTCCGTATGATGGCCAAGCGGCTCGCCCCTGCGGGGCAACCGCCGCAGATGGCCGATTTTTTATTGCTTTGCAATAAAAAATAGTGGAACAACCTTTGTAGGGCGGGGGCTTGCTCCCGCCGAAACCCACGTAAACTCTATCTTTTCTGGCTTCACGCAGCGGGGTAATAAACAGCTTTCAAATGCCATTTGACGCTTTTTTGACGCCCGTGCTCCGTGAGAACTTATAAAAAGGATTAAGAAGATATGAGGGATTAGGTTCCATTGGGAGCGAAAAGCTGCTTTTCCATGTGCTACGTTGGAAATTCATTTTTGTTCCTTTCCATTCCGCTTTTTGAAGTCGAAAACTTCCGTAGCAAGCATAGGAAGAGGGTACCCTCTTCCGAAAAACTACTTGTTTGCGCCCAAATCCTCATTAGTGTGGTATAATTTTCATACTACAACAGGGAAAAGAGGTTGATAATAAAATGAATGAGGAAATAAGGTATCCGGCAATGTCATCTCACTTTTTAAAAGGCGAGATGCCGCTTACCGATAAAACAGGAAATCAAGTAGCTAAATTAGAAGATTTCTGGAGTTGGGCATATTCGGATTTGCTTGGAAACACCGAAAGGGGAGCATTGGCAGAATATATAGTCGCATGCGCCATGGGAATACAAAACAAGGAACGTATTGCATGGGACAAATATGATTTATTGTCGGCGGAAGGAATTGCTATTGAGGTAAAGACTTCTGGTTATCTTCAAACGTGGGAGCAAAAAGGCCTCTCCAAACTTATATTTGGCATCCAGCCTACATTGGCATGGGACAGTAAAACGAACGAATATGATACGCTAAAGAAGCGGCAAGCTGATATATATGTATTTTGTGTTCATAAACACAAAGAGCAACAAACGGTCAATCCTTTGGACTTGAAACAGTGGGATTTTTATCTTTTACCTGCAAAGGTTTTAAATGAAAAGGTAGGAAATCAGAAAAGCATTACTCTTTCATCGCTTTTAAACATCGGCGCTATTCCATGTGAATATGCAGATTTGCACAGAAAAATTGTTGATTTGGTCGACAAGAGTTAATGTAAATCATGAGATGAATTTTTCTCTAAGGGAAACAGATCCACCTGTGCTTATTAACGTTAAAGCGAACGGTATCGCCGTTGTTGACAAGTCGCCTGTCTCTGCTTGTATAGCAATTACGCAAGTGAAAGCAGAGCGGTTAAGAGTTTTATGCTCCTTCGTTTCAAAAGGCCATTCTACTGCGTGACAATCCGTGAACATTTGACGCTTTTTTGACGCCTGTGTTTACAAAAGAAAGATTTACAGAGTTATAACGAGATATAAGAAGATGTGCGAAAAGCCTTGATGTTAAGCCACTTTTCAGTAAAGCTCATAAACACTTGTAAAGACTTTATAAGACGATGTTCGTCTATAAAATCAATAAAAAATAGCCGCTCAGCGGCTATTTTTTCGCGCATGGGGCGGGGAGCGCGTAAGCGCGCATCCGCCTGCACATGGCCGTTCCGTATGATGGCCAAGCGGCTCGCCCCTGCGGGGCAACCGCCGCAGATGGCCGATTTTTTATTGCAAAGCAATAAAAAATGCTCGGCGCATCCTTTCTTGTGCGATCCGCCCGGATGTAGTACAATAGGGACAAATGAAACAGGGAGGCTGGGCTTATGCAACTATCCTTTTTTGGCGCGGATCACGAGGTCACCGGCAGCTGCCACTATTTACAGGCGTGCGGGAAGAAAATCCTCATCGACTGCGGCATGCAGCAGGGCCCCGATGAATATGAGCATCAGGAGATCCCCTTTGCGCCGGGGGAAATCGACTATGTGCTGCTGACCCACGCGCATATCGACCACTCCGGCCGCCTTCCCCTGCTGGCAAAGCTGGGCTTCCGGGGCGCGATCTGCGCGACCGACGCGACCTGTGACCTCTGCGGCATCATGCTGCGCGACTCCGCGCACATCCAGGAGTTTGAGGCCGAGTGGAAAAACCGCAAGGGCAAACGCGCCGGCCGCGAGGAGATCGAGCCGATGTACACCATGCGGGACGCGGAGGCGGCGATCTCCCAGCTCGAGCCATACGTCTACAACCAGGTCGAACAGCTTTGCGACGGGATCGCCATCCGGTTCATCGACGCGGGCCATCTGCTCGGGTCCGCGAGCATCGAGCTGTGGGTCACCGAGGAGGACGTCACCAAAAAGCTCGTCTTTTCGGGCGACGTGGGCAACCTCAACCAGCCCCTCATCAATGACCCGAGCTATATCGCGGAGGCGGATTACGTCGTCGTGGAATCCACCTACGGCGACCGGCTCCACAATCCCCCGCCCGACTATGCCGAAAGCCTCGCCCAAATCATCCAGCGCACCTTCGACCGGGGGGGCAACGTCGTCATCCCCTCCTTCGCCGTCGGGCGCACGCAGGAGATGCTCTATTTCCTGCGCGACATCAAGGCGCGCGGGCTCGTCCACGGGCACAACAACTTCCCCGTCTATGTCGACAGCCCGCTGGCCGTCGAGGCGACGAGCATCTTCCAGGACAACCGCGCCGACTTCGACGAGGAGGCCACCGAGCTCATCCGCCACGGCATCAATCCCATCACCTTCCTCGGCCTGCACCTCGCCATCACGAGCGACGAATCCAAGGCCATCAACTTTGACAACACCCCCAAGGTCATCCTCTCCGCGTCGGGCATGTGCGAGGCGGGGCGCATCAAGCACCACCTCAAGCACAACCTCTGGCGGCCGCAGTCGACCGTCGTCTTCGTCGGCTACCAGGCGACCGGCACCCTCGGGCGCGCGCTCATGGAGGGCGCCAAATCCGTCAAGCTCTTCGGCGAGACGATCGAAGTCGAGGCCGAGATCGTCTCCCTCGAGGGGGTCAGCGGCCACGCCGACCAGGCCGGGCTGCTCCGCTGGCTCGACGCGTTTGAAACCCCCATTGAACGGATCTTCGTGGTGCACGGCGAATCGGATGTGTGCGACTCCTTCGCCGCCCTGCTCGCCAAACGCTACAACGTCCCCGTCACCGCGCCCGACTACGGCGCGGGCTTCGACCTTTTGACCAACACCATGCTCGAACCGGGCGTCAAGCGCGAGGTCATGAAACCCGCCGCCAAGCCCGAAAGCGTCTACACCGGCGTGTTCGGCCGCCTCTACGCCGCCGGGAAACGCCTCATGGCCGTCATCGAGCACAACAGGGGCGGCGCCAACAAGGACCTCGCCAAATTTGCCGACCAGGTCAATTCCCTCTGCGACAAGTGGGACAGATAAGCGCGCGTCCCTTTGGTATCCCGATCATAGGACAGGAGGGTCAGCGACCCTCCCCCGTGTGCCCCGATTGACCGCATACCCAGGCGGCCGCCCCCATGGGGGGCCGCCGTTTGCGGGTACCGCCGTTTGCCGGCCCCGGTGCGCCGCGCACCAACCCGGCAAGGCCGGGGCAC
>NZ_JAPJQF010000029.1:0-3429 GCF_030825285.1 Anaerotruncus massiliensis (ex Togo et al. 2026) | reverse complement strand
CCACCTAGATCTACCCGTCCACTTGTTCGTCGGCAGCGTCAGTTGTTTATACGAGCCCGCGTGTGCCCCGTTTGCCCCCACCCCCCGGCGCCCGCCCGAATGGGCGGCCGCCTTTTGCGGGAACCGCAGTTTCCCGTCCCCGGTGCGCCGCGCACCTACCGGCAAAGGCCGTGCCTCCCCGGGAGCACTCCCGGGACGGTTCCGGAGGCTCGCCGGCAGAGGCATTGCGCCCGCGGCGCGGCGGCGGGCGGGATGCTGTCGGCTTGTCCGCTGATCCGTGAAACGGGCGCCGCCGACTTTGGCCGAAGGCCAACCGGAGGCGGCGCTGGGGGTCAAGGGGGCGCAGCCCCCTGCGGCTTCTTTCCCCTATTTCTTGGGCGGCCAAGAAATAGGGCCGCCCGCCGGGGCGGGACCCGGCAGCTCCGCCGCTCCCCGAGCGGCAGCCCCTTGGAAAATTCTAGGCCCTCCGCAGGAGAAAAGGTTGACATTTCCCGCCCTCTGCTGTATTATTGTATTGATAGAATAACACACATAACACAAGCGGAGGTATCTTGATGAAACGTGTTTTTGCAACCGCGGCGGCGGTTCTCTTCGCCGCGCTGACGCTCGCCTCCTGCATGTTCCTCCCGCCCCATGCGGGCGGCTCTGCGGCAGGCGGAAATGCAAGCGATCCTGGCGCGTCCGCCGGCTCCGCGGAGGACGGAGCGGCTTCCGGGAGCCTCTTCGGCGCAGGGGAAGCCGCCTCTGAAGCGGGCGCGGCTTCCGCCGCGCCGGGGGACGACGGCTATGTCGCCGAGGCCAACCGGATCGCGATGGAGTTTGTCGACGGCCCGACCGGCCGCTACCTGAAGGGGGAGCTCTCCGAGGACGCGTTCAAGGCCGAGGCCGCCGCCGCGCGGGACGCCCTTCTGGATAACGCGCGGGAGGCGCTCACGGCGCTCGGCTTCTCGGGCGCGGAGCTGGAGGAGCTGATGGCGGCGGAGACCGAGATGATCGGCGACGTCTATCTCTGCGTCGAGGACGTGATGAGGCCGGCCAGAGAGCTGGCCGCGCTCGAGGACACCACCTACGGGGAAGACAACCCGTTCGGCGCGTTCAAGGACGTCATGGGCCCGATCGGCGAGCTGACCGCCGCCGGAAAAAAGTGGGCGGGCGTCCTCCGTGCGGATCAGGCGGCGCTCGAGGCGCTTGAAAGCCGGTATGCCGGGCGGCTTCCCGCGGGCTACCTCATTGCGCTGACCTCCAAGACCCAGGCCGACCAGTACGCGGACGACCTCGACATGGGGGATTTCTCCTCCCTCTTCCCGCAGGGTTGACCCTTCCCCGCGTGTGACCGAACCCAACCACCCCGCGCCACAGGATTGGAGGCTTTCCGATGAAACGCGCCACTCTGCTTTTGGCCGCGGCCCTCATTGCCGCGCTCTCCCTGACCTCCTGCGCCCACCTGGGGATCTCGACGCCCCAGCCCAACCAGGAGGTCCCCTGGAAGGACGAGACCGCCGCCGCGTTCGGGGAAATCGCCGGCGGGAGCGTCACCTCCGCCGTGACCGACGGGGGAATCGGCGTGGTCACGCGCGATTCAAGGGTGCACGGGCAGGCGGCGGTCCTCTACCTCGACATGAAGGAGGACGCCGGCGTGTCCGTCTCCTGTCGGATCACCGGCGCGAGTCGGGCGGTCAAGCTCTCCTACCGGGCCCCCGACGGGAGCGTGACCACGCTGGCCGGGACGAAAAAGGAGACGGAGGCGGAGGGGGTTTCCCTCTCCCTCCAGGCGGGGCTCGGCGCGCTGGTGCTCGAGGGCAACGCCTCCTGCACCCTCCGGCTCACCGTGGCGGGGCTCGACCCCGAAACGGTCCGTTACGTCAACTCCCTCTCCCCCGGAACCCCCGGCGCGGAAAGCCTCCTCGACCGGGAACCCGGGGAGAAGCTCCCCACGCTCGACGAGCTGGCGGAGGCGCTCGAATCCCTCCCCTGACCGCGAAAAATCCAAAACAGGCCGCGTATCGCACGATACGCGGCCTGTTTTTCGTCCGCCGTCAGCCGGGGAAAACGCCGTCGATGGCCAGCTCGGTGAGGCCCTCCATGTAGTTTTCCTCGAACTCGGTGGTGAAGTGCAGCTCGGGCATGCTGCCCGTGGGGTACTCCTGCGTGAAGTGGAAGCGCGGCACCGAGTGGGCCGGGAACCGCTCCCGCACGAACGCCCGGACCGCCTCGCGGTCGACGGGGATCTGCCGGTCGTGGCTGATCACGAGGAAGCGGGGGTTGACGACCGAGATGATCGCCGCCACCTGGCTTTTGATCTGGTCGGTCAGGCTTTCCTGCGGCGGCCAGACGTTGGCGACCTCGCCCGCGAAGCCCGAGAAGCCGTTGACGATCTTACCGTCCACGATGATCCCCGAGCCGGGGCCGGTGCGGTTCTGGAAGAGGTAGGCCATGCTGTCGTTTTTGAGCGACACCTCGATATGCCGCCGGAAAAAGCCGAACGCCATCGCGTTCACGTCGTTGACCGCCTCGACCGGGAGCTGGCAGCGCTTTTCAAGCTCGCCCGCCACGTCGCTCCCCACGAGGTAAAAGTCCGCCTGGGAGATGTAGAGCAGCCGTCCGTCGAGCACGGTGCCCGACATGCCCAGCTCGATCAGCCGGATGTTCGGGAACCGCCCGCGCACGTCGCTGACCAGCTCCGCCATCCGCGCGATGTGGGTCTGCCCCACGACGGGCAGGCTCCCCTCCTCCTTCGTCCTGCGCGCGAGGTTGACCACCCGGTACTGGAGCCGGTCCAGAGTCAGGATGATCGCCAGCACGTAGGTGTGGTCGTAGTTGAGGCGGTACTTTTCCCCGCTGCGCCCACCGAGGGAATCCTCCTTGCCCGCGCTCTCTGCCTCCCCCCGCGCGGCCATGTCCGCCAGCACCTTGGCGACCGTCGGGTGGCTGAGCCCCAGCCCGCCCGCGATGTCCATCTTGGTGCATTCGCCGTATTCCATCAGGAACCGTTTGACCAGTTTCTCGTTGCTCTCGCGCATGTCCGCCGCGCGGAAGCCCTCCATGTTCGCCATATCGCAAAGCCCCTTTCCAAAGACCGCCGGCTGTTGTGGGTTTCCTTCCGGCTTTAGGATAACACAACGCGGGAAGTTTTGCAATATGTTTTCAAAATAATTTTCGTAAATGTTTTGAAATCATGTTTGTTTCTTCTGCCCGTCCGCCCAGACCACCCCGCAGACCGCCCGCGCGCCCGCCTTTTTTGCCCCGCGCAGCGCTCTGCGGGCCTCCCGGGCGCTCTGTGCCGTCACCACAAGCCCGGCCGACAGCATCGCGGCCTCCCCCGCCTTTGCGACCGGGAAAAGCACCCGCCCGTACCGCGTCTCCGCCCAGAGCAGCAGGGCGGAGAGCGCCTCCGGCGTCAAGGCGGCGGGCCCCTCCCCCACCGGCAGC
>NZ_JAPJQF010000028.1:0-30555 GCF_030825285.1 Anaerotruncus massiliensis (ex Togo et al. 2026) | reverse complement strand
GGCTTCTTTCCCCCATTTCTTGTCCGTACAAGAAATGGGGCCGCCCGCCGGGGCGAGACCCGGCAACTCTGCCGCTCACTGAGCGGCAAATCTAAAGCGGCCGTCGGTCGACTACCGACAAGCTCCACCGCTCACTGAGCGGCAAACCTAAAACCGCCGTCGGCCGTCCACCGACAAGCTCCGCCGCTCACTGAGCGGCACACCTAAGCGCGCCTCTGCCGCCGGGCAGAAACAAGCCTCCCGACGGCGACGATCAGAAACACGGCGCCGAGCATGAGGGTGCACAGGGCGTTGATCTCAGGGGTGACGCCCATCTTGAGCATCGAATAGATTTGCAGCGGAAGGGTGCTCGTCTGCGCGCCGGTGGCAAAAAAGCTGATGACCACGTCGTCCATGCTCATGGCAAAGGCGAGCAGCGCGCCCGACAGGATGGAAGGTGCGATGAGCGGCAGGGTGATGTCAAAGAAGGCGCGCGGCGCGGACGCGCCGAGGTCGCGGGCGGCCTCTCCGATGGCGGGGTCGAGCCCGGCGAGCCGCGCCTTGACGTTGATGAAGATATACGGCACGCAGAAGGTGGTGTGCGCGAGCACGAGCGTCAGCATGCCGAAGGGCAGGCGCAGGAAGGAGAAAAACGCGAGGTACGCCATGCCGAGAATGATCTCGGGGACCATGATGGGGATGAGGGAAAGATTTTCGAGCGCGCCGCGGCCGCGGAAATGCCTGCCCGCGATGCCCACCGCGCCGACGGTGCCGAGCACCGAGGCGGACAGGCTGCTGAGCGCCGCGAGCTCGAGGCTGTTGAAGAAGGCTGTAATGATGTTTCGGTTGTGGAGCAGCTTTTGGTACCAGGAGAAGGTGAACCCCTCCCAGCTGAAGAGCTTGGTGTCGTTGAAGGAGTAGACCACGACGACCAGGATCGGCAGGTACATGAGAATGAGCAGGAGCGTCACATAGATTTCGGGGATTTTGGACCGCCGCCTCATACGATCCCCTCCAGACTCTTTTCACCCGACAGCTTCTGGTAGAGGCCGATCACCAGCAGGGTGGCGGCCATCATGACGACCGAAAGCGCCGCGCCCATCGGCCAGTTGCGGGCGGTGAGCAGTTCGTTTTTGATCAGGTTTCCAAGCAGCATCGTCTTTGCGCCGCCGAGCAGGTCGGAGATGAAGAAGAGCCCGACCGACGGGATGAAGACGAGCACGCACCCGGCCATGATGCCCGCTCGGGTCATCGGCACGGTGACGCTCCAGAAGGCGCGCCACTTGCCCGCGCCCAAATCGCGCGCCGCTTCGGTGAGCGACGGGTCGAGCTTGGAGATCGAGTTGTAGACGGACAGGATCATGAAGGGCAGCAGGGCGTACACCATGCCGACCAGCACGGCCCCAAAATTATACAGGAGTTTAAGCGGCGTGTCAATGACGCCGAGCGCGATGAGCAGGGCGTTGACGACCCCCTGGCTGCGCAGGAGGATCATCCACCCGTAGATGCGCACGAGCGAGTTGGTCCAGAAGGGCACGATGACGAGCAGCAGCGCGAGGGAGCGCCGCTTGGGGGAGAGCTGCGCCGTGAAATAGGCGAACGGATAGCCGAGCAGCAGCGTAAAGCCGGTGGTGAGCACCGACAGCCAGAGGCTTTCCCCGAAGACGCGCAGGTAGGCGGGGGAGAGCATCTTGGCGTAGCTGCCGAGCGAAAACTCGGCGACGACCCCCCAGGTGGCCGCGCGCTTCATGAAGCTCATGCAGAGGATATAGATGAGCGGGATGGCGACGAAAAACGCCGTCCACAAGAGGAACGGGATGCCCGCGGCGGGAAAGCCGCGCCCCTTACGCGCGCGCTTCATGCTGGTCGCCCCTTTCCACGATGGCGGCGCAGGCGGGCTTCCAGTAGATGTGCACCGTCTCGCCGACCTCGGCGCGGTCGCCCCCGCCGCCCATGCCGCTCACGATCAGCTCCTGCCCGTCGGAAAGCCCGAGGGTCGTGCGTAGCATGCCTCCGGTATAGCTGTGCGCCCGGACAATGCCGGTGAGCGCGAACCCGTAGCGGCATTCCTCGCCGAACCGGATGCGCTCGGTGCGCACCGAAAGGGTCACCCTTTCGCCCGGCGTCCCCTCGCCGCACGCCTTGACGACGCCGCCCGCGTAGAGCAGCGTCAGCGTGCCGTCCGGCTCCCGCCCCGCAACCTCGGCGGTGAAGATGTTGCTCTGCCCGATGAACTCGGCGGCGAACCGCGTCTGGGGCCGCTCGTAGATCTCGTCCGGCTTGCCGAGCTGGAGGATGCGCCCCTCGTTCATGATGCCGATCCGGTCGCTCATGTTGAGGGCCTCCTCCTGGTCGTGGGTGATGTAGATGAAGGTGATGCCCAGATCCTTTTGCAGCGATTTGAGCTCGGTCTGCATCTGGCGGCGCAGCTGCAAATCGAGCGCGCCGAGCGGCTCGTCGAGCAGCAGCACCGCCGGGTCGTTCACGATCGCGCGCGCGATCGCCACCCGCTGCCGCTGCCCGCCCGAAAGCTGGTTGGGCATCCGCCCGCCGAAGCCGGGAAGCTGCACGAGGCCGAGCATCTCGTCCACCCGGCGGCGGATCTCCTCCTTGGGCGTCTTTTTGAGCCGCAGGCCGTAGCCGATGTTTTTCGCCACGTTCATGTGCGGGAAGAGCGCGTAGCTCTGGAACACCGTGTTGACCGGGCGGCGGTTGGGCTCCCAGCCGGTCATGTCCTCCCCCCGCAGCAGCACACGGCCGCTGTCGGGGCTTTCCAGCCCCGCGATGATCCGCAGGGTGGTGGTCTTGCCGCAGCCGGAGGGCCCGAGCAGCGTCAGGAATTCCCCCTCGCGCACATCGAGGCTGACCCCCGCGAGCGCCTCGGTCTCCCCAAACGCCTTGCAGATCTCCTGTAATGATAATAGTACGTCCTCCATGCTGTTCCTCCTGTATGGTATCCGCAGATATCGCTATTTGATGATGATGCCGAGCAGCCTTGCCAGCCCCACCGCCTGCGCGGCGGTAAAGACGCCGCCCCGCAGGTCCTCCGCCGCGACGACGAGCCCGTCCGTCTCGCAGGTGGTGAAGTCCACCCCCGCGAGCTTCGTGTGGAAGAGCTCGGCCCCGGCGAGCTTACATTCCGAAAGGGTGAGGTCCCGCAGCTTCAGCTCCTGCATCGCCGCGCCCGAGAGGTCGCACCCCTCGAACCGCACCGCGCGCAGCCCCGCCTGGAAAAACTGCGCGTACCGCAGGCTGCACCGGGAAAAGCGCACGTCCCGCAGCACCCCCTCGGAGAAGTCCGCGCCCACGAGCTTGCAGTCGTCGAACCGCACCCGCGTGAGCGCCGCCTTTGAGAAGCTGGCGTTCGAGAGGTCGCACCGCCGGAAAACCAGGTCGGTGAGTCCCGTTTTGGAGAGGTCCGCCCCGGTCAGCCGCATCCCCTCGAAGACGCAGCCCTCGAAGCTCGCCTCCTCGAAGTCGAGTCCCGGAAAAACGCCGCGGAAGAGAAGCCCGCTCACCGCGTCTGCCTCCCCCGAGGCGTACCTTCCCGGTTCCTCCTCGAGCAGGCCCTCCGAAAGCTCCCGTTCCAGCTTCGGCTCCGCCGGCAGGGCCGGCGGCCGCTGTTCCCGCGCCGCCCTCATGCCCGCCTCAGCAGCCTGCCCGCGGGCGCGCGGGTCAGCTCGTCGTGGTCGACGGCGGCCCGGCCGTTCACGAACACATAGTCGAAGCCGGACGCGTACTGCGCGGGGTGCTCATAGCTGGCGGGGTTTTTCAGGTTTTCAAGGGAGAAAACGTTGATGTCCGCGTCAAAGCCCGCCCGCAGCAGGCCCTTGCTCCCGAGGCGGTAGACCCCGGCGGGCTTGGCGGTCATCTTGTGAACCGCCTCCTCGAGCGTCAGCAGCGGGCTCTCCCGCACATAGTCGATCAGCACCTTGGGAAAGGCGCCGTAGAGCCGTGGATGGGGCACCCCCCGCGAGGGGTAGACCGAATCGGAGATCACCGAGCTCATGGGAGAGCGCAGGATCGTGCGGACGTCCTCCTCCGAGGTGATGAAGTCGATCATCGCGACGTCGCACTCTTCGGCGGCCAGCAGGTCGCAGGCGCAGTCGCAGGGGTCCTGCCCCCTCCTCCGGGCGATCTCCGCCACCGATTTGCCGATGAACGGCTGGTTTTCGGGACGGCGCATCGAGGTGCAGCGGATGTTCTCCCACCCGACCAGGTAGACGAGGTTTTCAAATCGGTCGGACGGGCCCACGAAAATCCCCCGCAGCTCCTCCCGGCGCGCGGGCTCCCGCAGGCGGCGGATGACGCCGGGCGCGCCCCCCTCAAGAAAGTGGGGCGGGAGGATCTGGAGGAGCTGGGTCGACCCGGCGGTGTAGGGGTAGACGTCGCAGTCCGCCCGCAGCCCGCGGGCGCGCGCCTCCTCGAGGATCTCCAGCGCGCGCTTCGCCCCGCGCCCCCAGTTGCGCCTGCCGATGCACTTGAGGTGGCTGACGTGCAGCGGCGTCCCCAGCCGCCGCGCGATCCCGATGACCTCGCGCAGCGACTCGTGGAGGAGGTCCCCCTCCCCGCGGACGTGGGCGGCGAGCGGCACGGGATATTCCCGCATCGGGGAGAGCACCTCGGTAAAGCCGTCCGCGTCGTAGTTGTATTCCGGCGCGTAGACGACGCCCAGCGTCACGCCGAGCGCGCCGTCCGAAAGCGCGCCGCGCAGGAGGTCCCGCGCGGCCGCGAGCTCGCCGGGGGAGAGCGGCCCCTCCCCGTAGCCGCGCACTGCGGCGCGCACCGTTCCGTTGCCAACGCACATGCCGACGTTCAGCGGGAGCGGCGCCCGCTCCGCCAGCGCCATGTATTCCGCGAAGCCCCCGAAGCGGGGCGCGCCGTCCGCGTCCCCCACGACCGGCGAAAGGAAATGCAGAATCTCCTCCCGCCGCGCGGCGGGGCAGGGCACGGCCGACAGCCCGCAGTTGCCGTTGACGATCGTCGTGAGCCCCTGCCGCAGCTCGGGCGCGCCGAAGCCTTCGGTAAAGAGGTTCAGGTCGGCGTGCCGGTGGATGTCGATGAAGCCGGGGGTGACGAGCCGCCCCGACGCGTCGACCGTGCGCGCGGCCGGGGCGGAAATCCCCGGCGCCACCGCCGATATCACGCCGCCCGACACCGCCACGTCCGCCGGGAAGGCGGGCGCGCCGCTGCCGTCGACTACGGTTCCGTTTTTGATGAGCAGGTCGAACATGGCTTTCACGCTTTCACAGAGGATGCGGGGCCGGGCGCGCCGTTCACGATGCAGATGCCCGCGCAGACGAGCAGCAGCGCCGCGAGGTTCCGGACATTCCAGATCTCCTCGCCCAGGAAGAGCCCCGAACAGAGGGTGCCGAAGACGGGGATGAGGGAGTTGAAGATGCTCACCCGCGCCACCGGATGGTATTTGAGCAGCAGCGTCCAGATGGTGAAGGCCACCGCCGAGAGCGCCGCCAGATAGAAAAGCAGGAGCCAGGCCGCGCCGCCGGTGGGGCGGATGCGCCCGCCGCCGAGCGCGCCGATGAGGAAGAGCACGCCGCCGCCGGCCAGCAGCTGCCAGCCGGTGACCGCCATCGGGTCGTTGCCGGGCGCGACGCGCGCGCTCACCACCGCGCCGAGCGCGGAGGAGGTGGCGGCCAGCAGCATGAACCCCTCGCCGGTAAAGGCAAACGCCCCGTCCAGCCCGCCGCCGAGGTTGAGCACGACCACCCCGGCGAACCCGGCCGCGCAGCCGAGGGCCTTGCGGCGGGTCATGCGGTCCCCCCGGCAGAGAAAGTGGGCGAGGATGACGCCGATGAAGGCGGCGGACGCGTCGATGATCGAGCCGCGGCTGCCCGTCGTGTTGGCGAGGCCGACATAGAAGAAGACGTACTGCGCCGTCGTCTGCACGAGCCCGAGCAGCAGGACGCCGCCGTAATTCCTCCGCGCGGGCAGCGGCGCGCGCCGGCCCGCCGCGGCGCCGAACACGAGGGTCAGCGCCCCCGCCAGCAAAAACCGCGTCCCCGCGAAGAGCATCTGGGAGGCGGTCCCGCCGCTTTCGATCGCAAAGAGCCGGTACCCCAGCTTGACGCAGGGGAACGCCGTGCCCCACAGGAAGGTGGCGAGCACCGCGAGCGGCACGACCGCCCCGGCGCTTTGCAGGCGGCCCTTCGGCTGTGCGGTCATTCCGCCCCGCTCGCCAGCCGCCGCAGGTCGGCGGCGAACCGCTCGACCGCCGTCTCGTCGGTCGCCCACGAGGTCACGAACCGCACGACGGTGTGCCCGGCGTCCAGCTTGCCGTTTTGTTCAAATTTGTAGAGTTCGCCGAGCTTTTCCACCAGCGGGTCGGGCAGGACGGCGAACTGCTGGTTGGTGTACGAGTCGCTCGCGAAGGAAAAGCCCGCCTCGGAGATCGACCGCTTCATCCGCATCCCCAGCCGGTTGGCGCGCGCGCCGAGCTCGAGGTAGAGGCCGTCCTCGAAGAGGCTTTCAAACTGGATGCCGAGCAGCCGCCCCTTGGCGAGCATGCCGCCCCGCTGCTTGATGAGGTAGCGGAAATCGGGCTTCAGCGCGTCGTTCACGATGACGACCGCCTCGCCGAAGAGCGCCCCGCACTTGGTCCCGCCGAGGTAGAAGACGTCGCACAGCCGCGCGAGGTCGGGCAGGGAGAGGTCGTTCGTCTCTGCGGTGAGCGCCGCCGAAAGCCGCGCCCCGTCGAGGAAGAGGTAGAGCCCCAGCGCCCGGCAGGTATCGTGCAGCGCCTCGAGCTCCGCCTTCCGGTAGAGGGTGCCCACCTCTGTCGAATCGGAGATGTAGACCATCTTCGGCTGGACCATGTGTTCGTCGGTGTGAAGGCCGCACGCCTCCTCCACCATGGCGGGGGTGAGCCTGCCGTCGGGCGAGGGCATCGACACCACCTTGTGGCCGGTCGCTTCGATCGCGCCCGTCTCATGCACGCACACATGTCCCGTGTGCGCCGCAACCACCGCCTGGTAGGGGCGCAGCGCCGCCGCCACGACCGTCAGGTTGGCCTGGGTGCCCCCCACGAGGAAATGCACGTCCGCCTCCGGGCAGGCGATCTTCTCCCGGATGAGCGCCCGCGCGCGTTCGCAGTGCGGGTCGGTGCCGTAGCCGTCCGTCTGGTCGAGGTTGGTGTCGAGCAGCGCCTGCATGATGCGGGGGTGCGCGCCCTCGCTGTAATCGTTCTTAAAGCTGTACATGTCCCGTCTCTTCCTCTCCTGAATTGAATCTCTACCATTATAGTACGGTTTCCCGCGAAAAACAACCTCTGCCGGGCAAATCTTCCCGGGAAACGAGCCAGAGCCCATGCGGAGCCCCCCGGAATTCCATCTCCCGGACATACCGCATCCCGAGCCGACGGGCCACCCGCTCCGACGCGGCGTTCCCCACGCGGATCACCGCGCAGGCACAGGGCAGCCCAAGCGTCCCGAACCCGTATTCCAGACAGGCGCGGCCCGCCTCGGACGCGTAGCCGCGTCCCCGCCGGTCGGCGCGCGGGATGTAGCCGAGCTCGGGCAGCTCCCCGAGCGGGGTGGGCATCCGGGCGAAGCCCGCCAGCCCCGCCGGCGTCCCCGTCTCCCGCTCCTCGACGCCCCAGCAGGCGGGCTCCCCCGTCCGGTACCGGCCGATCTGGCGGCGCAGCCAGGTCAGCGCCTGCTCCCGGTCCATCGCCCCGCCGAGCGCCGCCATCGCCTCGGCGTCCATCAGCGTCCCGCCGAGCGAGCCGAGGTCCTCCTCCGAAAGCTCCCGCAGGAGCAGGCGAGGCGTCCGCGCGATCACCTTCATACGGCCGCCCGGTAGGTGAAATTCTCCCATACGAGCCGAACGCCCTCGTCCGTCTCGGGCAGGAGCAGCGCCATCGCCACCGTGTTTTCGATCCCTCCGTCGGTCACCATGACCGCGTAATCCCCGTCGATGCGGGTCACCGTGTAACAGGTCGGTCCCATCGTTCGCCCTCCTGTAAAATTTTTATAAAATCCGCGCCGCCGCAATTGTATTTGCCCCGCATTCGGGATAGAATGATTCCATGAAACAAAAAACGAAAGGACGTAACCATGGTAACATTCGACCAGATCGCCCATAACGAATCCATCAAGACCTACATACGCAAGGCGGACGACGCGCTGCGGGTGCTGGGCTATACCGAACACAGCTTCGCGCATGTGACCAAGGTGGCCAGGAAGGCGCGGGAGATCCTGCTGACGCTCGGCTATCCCGAGCGCACGGCGGAGCTCGCGCAGATCGCGGGCTACCTGCACGACATCGGCAACGTCATCAACCGCGCCGACCACGCCCAGAGCGGCGCGGTCATGGCCTTCCGCATCCTCGACAAGCTGGGCGCGGACGCGGAGGACACCGCCACGATCATCAGCGCCATCGGCAACCACGACGAGGGCACCGCCGTCGCGGTCGACGCGGTGGCCGCCGCGCTCATCCTGGCCGACAAGACCGACGTGCGCCGTTCCCGTGTGCGCAACCGCGACATGGCCACCTTCGACATCCACGACCGGGTCAACTACGCCGTCGAGGAGGCCTCCACCGAGATCTCCCCCGACAAGTCCATGATCACGCTGCGCATCCGCATCGACACCGCGAGCGCCGCGGTGATGGACTACTTTGAGATCTTCCTCCAGCGCATGCTCCTCTGCCGCAAGGCGGCCGAGCGGCTCGGCCTGCGGTTCGGGCTCGTCATCAACGACCAGGTGGTTCTGTAGGCCCGTACCACGCGTACCGTTCCATATCCACAAAGCCCTCATCGTCCACCGCGACGCCCTCCGCCTCGAGCAGACTCCGCTGGGCGTCCGGCCCGCCGAACGCGAAGGCGGGCGCGAGCCGCCCTTCGCGGTTCACGACCCGGTGGCAGGGGATCTCCTCCCCCGGGGCGGGGTTGCGGCGCAGCGCCCAGCCCACCGCGCGGGAGGCGCGCGGGTTGCCGCAGAGCAGCGCGACCTGCCCGTAGGAGGCCACCCGGCCGCGCGGGATCTGCCGCACGACGGCGTAGACCAGTTCGTCGAAGCGCATATTTGTTCCCTCCCCTCGGTTCTTTTTTATTGTAATGCCTTTTCCCGAATCCTGCAACTACATAGAAAGGGAGTTTCCCATGTCAAGACCGTTCGGCGCCCTTCAGGTGGCGCACCAGTTCATCGAATCCCATGTGAGGCCGGGCGCCTTCTGCATCGACGCGACCGCAGGGCGCGGCAACGACACCGTCTTTCTCGCCTCCCTCGTCGGGGAGACGGGGAAGGTGCTCGCCTTCGACATCCAGCCCGAGGCGGTGGAAAGCACCCGCGCCCTCATCGGGGAACGCGGGTGCTCCGGTTTTGCGCGCGTCGTCCTGGACAGCCACGCCAATATGGCCCGTTACGCCGCGCCGGGGTCGGTCGACTGCATCGTCTTCAACTTCGGCTGGCTGCCCGGCGGCGACCACAGCGTCAACACCCGCGCCGAAAGCAGCATCGCCGCCATCGAAGCGGGGCTTACGCTCTTAAAGCCGCGCGGGGTCATGAGCCTCATCATCTATTACGGCCGGGATACCGGCTACGCCGAGCGGGACGCCCTGCTCGCCTACCTGCGCACGATTGATCACCGCGCCTTTACGGTGGTCGTCGCCGACTTCTGCAACCGCCCCAACGACCCGCCCCTGCCCGTCTTTCTCATAAAGGATGCGTGAGGAGGGGAACTTTTGTAAGGCGGGGAACTTTTGGAAAAGTTCCCCGCCACCCTTCAAAACGTTTGATCCCGGCCGGCCGCCGCCTTTTAACGGTGGTCGCGGGAGTGGGGACGCGGGGTGGGAAGGGAGCGGAACGAGGGATGAAGAGGAAGCAGGGACGCGGGGCGGCTTGAAAAAATTTTGTTTTTCCCTATTGACTCTCCCACTGTGGGATGGTGTAAGCTGACGGTGAGCTCAAAAACAGACGGGAGGACGTAACATGTTCAAGATCGGCGAATTTTCCAAGCTGACGATGATCAGCATCAAGATGCTGCGCCACTACGACGAGATCGGTCTGCTGGCCCCCGAGACGGTGGATTCCTTCACCGGCTACCGCTACTACAGCGCAAGGCAGCTGGAGGCGGCGGGTAAGATCCAAGCGCTCAAGTCGATGGGGTTCGGGCTGGCGACGATCCGGGAGATCCTTGCGCAGTACGACGACGCGGAAAGCCTTCGCCGCTACCTGGCGGTACGCCTCTCCCAGATGCGGGAGGAATCGCGGGACCTCGGCGCCCGGCTCGCGATCCTCGAAAACACCATCGAACGATTGGGAAAGGACGATAACAGTATGAAGTACGATGTAACCCTCAAGGAAATCCCCGCCATGCAGGTTATGAGCCTGCGCGACACGATGCCCTCCTACGACCGCGAGGGCGACCTTTGGCAGCGGCTCTACGGCGAAACGGCCGGCCAGCATGTCCAGATGGCCTCCCCGGCCTACGCCATCGCCGTCTTCTTCGACGAGGGGTTCAAGGAGTCGGACGTCGACGTGGAAATCCGCACGGCGGTCACCGGCAGCTATCACGACACCGAGCACGTCCGCTTTAAGGAGGTCCCGGCCGTGAAGGTCGCCTCCTGCGTCATCCGCGGCAGCTACGCCAGCGTCTCCGACGCCTGCGCCGCGATCGGCGAATGGATTGACGCGGGCGGCTGGCGGATCAGCGGCCCGATGTTCAATATCTACCATGTGAGCCCCGCCATGGACCCCAACCCCGAAAACTGGGTGACGGAGATCTGCTTCCCGGTGGAAAAGTAATCCGCGAGGAAAAATAGTCCGCGAGGACATGCGAAAGCGCCCCGGCTTTGCCGGGGCGCTTTTTCATCCGAGGAAGGCCAAAATCTCCCGGTTGACCCGTACCGGCTGGCGGTCGAAGATCCAGTGGTCGGAGCGGGGGATCGTCACGAGCTTTGCATGCGGGAGCGACGCGGCGATGAGCGCCGTATGCGCCGGCCTGATGAGGTCGCGGTCACCCGCGAGCACCAGCGTGGGCGCGGTAATCGCGCCGAGCATCGCGGGGGTATAGCGGGGCTCCTCGACCATGAGGCCGACGATCTCCGCGCGGCGGCGCGGCCGCTCGCTGAACCTCCCGCAGAGGCGCAGCGCGCGGTATTCCAGCTCGGCGGGGAGCTGGAACCGGGGCTTCACCCCCGCCGGGAAGAGGTTCGCGCCCGCGAGCGCCAGCTTTTCCACCATGCCGGGGTGGGAGAGCGCGAGGCCGAGGGCGGCGTTCGCGCCGTCGCTGAACCCCACGACCGACGCGCGTTCAATACCCAGCGCGCCGAGCACCGCCGCCGCGTCCTCCGCGATCTTCGCGATCGTCACGCCGCTGCCGGCGGACGACTCCCCATGTCCGCGGCTGTCCATCGCGATCACCCGGAAGCGCCCGGAAAAGGCCGCGACCTGCTTTTGAAAGCAGGTGTGGTCCTCGCCGTTGCCGTGCAGGAGCAGCAGCGCGCGCTCCCCGCCGCCGAAAATCCGGCAGACGATCCGCGCGCCGTCCGCCATGACCGCCTCGAACCGTTCGGGCGTTCCCATTCCGATTCCCTCCTTTTACACCGGCGGCCGCCCAAAGGGGCGGCCGCAAGGCTCCCCCGGCGTTCGCCGCGGGGCTGGGGCGGAAAACCGCGCGGCTGCGCCGCGCACGCGCACAAAGCGCGCGAACGCGCCCGCGGGCGCGTTGTTTTCCGCCCGGAGCGCCCTCAGGTCCACTCCTTCCACACGTCGGGGCAGTAGCCGACGGTGGCCTGCTTTCCGTTTCGGACGATGGGGGTCTTGAGCACCGAGGGGTATTCCATCAGCTTGTCCGCGATGTTCTCCTCCCCGGCGAGGTAGGCGATGAAGGACTTGTCGTAGTCCTTCGACTTTTCGTCAACGAGCGCCTTCACGCCGCCGACGGCGCGCCGGACGCTCTCGAATTCCCCCCTGCTCATGCCGTAGCGGATGAGGTCGACGCTCTGGAATTTGACGCCGCGCTCCTTAAAATAGCGCTCGGCCTTTTTGGTGTCGAAGCACTTGGCCTTGCCGAAAATCTGAATGTTCATACCCTGCTCCTGAAAAAGTTTTCGATCTCCTCCCGGCTGCCCGAGAGGGTCCCCTGCACGAGCTCGGGGCTTCCGCCGCCGCGCCCCGAGAAGGCGGCGTTCAGCTCCCTGCCGAGCGGGCGCACGTCGCTGTGCGCGCTGCCCGCCGCGTATTTCCAGCCCTCCCGTTCGCTCCCCGAGAGGACCGCCGCCACCCCGCACCGCTCACAGAGCGCGAGGCAGAACCGCCGCAGCGCGGGCGGCTCCATCGCGTCCTCGAAGAGGAGGGCGTAGGTCGCGCCCTCCTCGACCTCGCGGGCGCGGTAACGGAAGAGCTCCTCCTGAAGACGCGCGGCGCGCAGCTTCAGCGCGTCGTTTTCCGCCTGCATCCGCTCCACCGCCCCGGCGAGCTCCCCGACCCTGGCGGAGAGCATCCCCGAGACCGCGTAGGCCTGCGCGTTCTTCTCGTTGTAATCGGTGAGCGCGCGGTCCCCGCAGAGCAGCCACACCCGCACGCCGCCCTTGTACCTCTGGCTCGTCAGCAGCTTGATGACGCCGATTTCGCCCGTGCGCCGCACATGGGTGCCGCAGCAGGCGCACACATCGCTGCCCGGCACCGTCACGATGCGCACCCGGCCGGTGAGCTCCTTCTTGCTGCGGTAGTCGAGCGCGGCAAGCGCCTCGGGGGCGGGGTATTCCACCCCGACGGGCAGGTTTTCCCACACCGCCTCGTTGGCCAGCCGCTCGACCCGCGTAAGGTCGTCCGCCGTCAGCTCGCCGTTTAAATCGATCGTCACGGCGTCGCGCCCCATGTGGAAGCCGACATTGTCCAGCCCGAAAAGCCGGTGGATGACGCCCGAGACGATGTGCTCGCCGGTGTGCTGCTGCATCCGCGAAAAACGCGCCTCCCAGTCAATCGCGCCCGCCGTCCGATCGCCCACCGGAAGGGGCGCGTCGGTCGTGTGGAGGATTTCGCCCTCCTGTTCATGTACGTCGAGCACCCGCGCGCCGCCGAGGGTTCCCGTGTCGGCGGGCTGGCCGCCCCCCTCGGGGTAGAAGGCCGTCCGGTCGAGGGTCACGAGCCAGCCCCCCTCTGCCGGGACGCAGCCGGTCACCTCCGCCTCGAATTCGCGCAGGTAGGCGTCCTCCTCGTAGAGCTTGTCCGTCATGTTAACAGCCTCTCCCATTCCGCCGGACGGAAACCCGCCAGCAAAAAATCCGCTCCCACGATGAGCGGGCGTTTGACGAGCATCCCGTCGGTCCCGAGCAGGGCGAAAAGCGCCTCCTCGTCCATCTCCGGCAGGCGGTCCTTGAGCCCCAGCTCGCGGTATTTCATCCCGCTCGTGTTGAAGAGCCTTTTGACCGGCACGCCCGCGCGCGCCGACCACTCCCGCAGCTCCTCCGCCGTGGGATTCTCCCCGACGATGTGCCGGTCGGCGTAGTCCACGCCGTTTTCGTCGAGCCACCGCTTCGCCTTTTGGCAGGTGCCGCATTTGGGATATTCCAAAAACAGAACGCTCATTCGCTCTCCTCCCCGATGATCTCCTGCACCCGGCCCACCTGGCCGTCCTCCAGCATCACCTTGATGCCGTGCGGATGGGTGCCGCTTTTGGTGAGCAGCCGCCCGACCCGGCCGCGCGTGCGCCTGCCGGTCGGCTGGTCCTTTTTGAGCACGATATCCACCAGCATCCCCGGCCGGATATCCGCCCGCCTGTGTCCGTCCATCCTTCCACCCCCGTTTCACTGCCCTCTAGTTTACCACGGAAACGCCCCGCGCACAATGATTCCGCGCGCAAAAAGCGCCCCCTTCCCGGAAGGGGGCGCTTTCTCTCAGATCTCCCCGCGGACCGCCCGGTGGCAGGCCACCTGGCACCCGGGCGCCACCTCGGTGAGCGCCGGTTCGGAGGCGCGGCATTCGTCGGCGGCGAAGGGGCAGCGGGTGTGGAACCGGCAGCCCGCCGGCGGGTTCTTGGGGTTGGGCAGGTCGCCCTGCAATAAAATCCGCTCCCGGCTGACGGTCGGGTCGGGGATGGGGATGGCGGAGAGCAGCGCCCGCGTATAGGGGTGGCGGGGGGTGGTGTACAGCTCCTTCACCGGCGCCAGCTCCACCAGCTTGCCCAGGTACATCACGCCCACCCGGTCGGAGACGTAGCGGACCACGTTGAGGGCGTGGGAGATGAAGATGTAGGTGAGCCCGAACTCCGACTGGAGACTGCGCAGCAGGTTGAGGATCTGCGACTGGATGGAGACGTCGAGCGCGGACACCGGCTCGTCGCAGAGGATGAGCTTGGGCCGCAGGGCCAGCGCCCGGGCGATGCTCACCCGCTGGCGCTGCCCGCCGGAAAACTCATGGGGATAGCGGTGGTAATACCCGCGCTGGAGCCCCACCATCTCGAGGAGCTCCTTCACCTGCCGCTCCCGCTGGGCGGCGTCGGCCTCCCCGTGCACCCGCAGCGGCTCGCCGATGATCTGTCCGATCGTCATGCGCGGGTCGAGCGCGGCATAGGGGTCCTGGAAGACGATCTGCAAATTGCGGCGCAGGTGCCGCAGCTGGGCGGCCTTCATGGCCTGCATATCCTGCCCCTCAAAGAGAATCTGCCCTTTGGTGGGCTTTTCCAGCAGCAGGATGCTGCGGATGAGGGTGCTCTTGCCGCAGCCCGATTCCCCCACCAGCCCGAGCGTCTCGTGCTGGTTCACCGTAAAGGAGACGCCGTCCACCGCGTGGACGTAGCCCTTGACGGTGGAAAGCGCGCCGCCGTAGACCGGGAAGTAGGTGCTCAGGTCCCGGACCTCCAGCAGGGGCGCTTGCGCCCCCTGCCCGGCGGCGGAGTTTTGTGCCGTCATAGTGCCCCCTCCTCTCTCCTGACGCGTTCCCCGGGGAGGAAGTGGCAGGCCACCAGCCGGCCGTCCGCCTCCTGGAGCTCGGGGGAAATTTCCTTACAGATCTGCTGGCGGTAGGGGCAGCGGGGATGGAACCGGCAGCCCTTGGGGAAGTCCGCCGGGTTGGACACCTGCCCCGGGATCGTGTAGAGCTCCTCCTCGTCCTGGTCCACGCGCGGCAGGCAGGCGAGAAGCCCCTCGGTGTAGGGGTGCAGCGGGGCGCGGAAGAGCGCGCCGACCTCCCCCTGCTCCACCACCTTGCCCGAGTACATCACCAGCACCCGCTGGGCCATCTCCGCCACGACCCCCAGGTCGTGGGTGATGAGCAGCACCGTCATGCCGGTCTTCTCCTTGAGCTGGCGGATGAGGTCGAGGATCTGCGCCTGGATGGTCACGTCAAGCGCGGTGGTCGGCTCGTCGGCAATGAGGATTTTGGGCTCGCAGGCCAGCGCCATGGCGATCATCGCGCGCTGGCGCATGCCGCCCGAAAGCTGGTGCGGATAGGACGCGGCGCACCGGGCGGGATCGGGGATCCCCACGAGGGAGAGCTTCTCCTCCACCTGCGCGCGGATCTCCCGGGCGGAGAGGTCCCTCCGGTGGATCTCCAGCACCTCCCCCACCTGGCTTCCGATCGTCTTCACCGGGTTCAGGGAGGTCATCGGCTCCTGAAAGATCATCGACATCTCATGCCCGCGGATGGGGATCATTTCCTTCGTGGAGAGGGGGAGCAGGTCCCGCCCCTCCAGCAGAATTTTCCCGCCCGCGTATTCCCCCGGAGGGGTGGGCACCAGCTTCATGACGGCCTGGACCGTGGCGCTTTTGCCACAGCCCGACTCCCCCACGATGCAGAGGGTCTCCCCCTCCTCCACCTGAAAGCTCACGTCGTCCACCGCGGGCACGTCCCCTTGCTGGGTGTGGAACAGCACCTTCAAATGCGAGACTTCCAACAGGCTGCTCATGGTCAGGACCTCCTACCTCCCGCGCCGGGCGTGTCCGCGAGGGAACGCGCCGGCCGGTATATATGCACGCCGGGAGCGTACATTTATGCATTTTATATTGTCCATCATTATAGCAAGGCGGCGGGATTTCGTCAACTAAAGCCCTAAAACTTTTGCAAAGCATTTCGGGGATTTCCTTCAATTACAATGCGCAATATGCTTCATATTGGTATTTTTGTAAATTTATGTCATATAATGTTTTCCCAATTGCAGGAACCAATTTTTTCACATGCATTGTTAAAACCCCATAACAGCACCCGAAACGCCCTCCCGCCGCGCCTCCCATTTGCAGAAATCCCGTATATTTATTGACAGTTTTCCGGCGGGAGGGTATAATCACATCAAAGTGGAAAAGTGTAAGGACCCGGCCAACGCGCCTTCGTTTTTCAACTCAAAACAAAATTGTGGAGGAGAGAAAGCCCAATGAAGAGACTTCTCAGTTTAGCTCTGGTCGTCATGCTCGTTCTTTCCCTGTTCACCGCCTGCGGCGGGGACAGCGCCGGAACCAATCCCGGCGGGGAGGCCGCTCCCGCGGCGCCCAGCGGCGAAAAGGATTCGGTCATCGTGGCCATGAACGCCGACCCCACCGGGTTCGACCCGCAGGTCACCCTGGACGCCACGGCCATGATGGTCATGTACAACATCTATGACACGCTCGTCGAGAGCGACGGCGCCTGCTCCAGCGACATCCGGCCCGGATTGGCCGAAAGCTGGGACATCAGCGACGACAACATGGTCTATACCTTCCACCTGAAGAGCGGCGTCAAGTTCCACAACGGCGAGCCCTTCACCGCCGCCGACGCCAAGTTCACCATCGAGCGCGCCATGGTGGAGCCCGCCACCGCCTCCTACTGCGCCTCGATCGACAAGGTCGACGCCCCCGACGACTCCACGCTGGTCGTGACCCTCAAGGTCCCCTTCGCCAATTTCCTCATGAACCTCGGCGGCAGCTTCTTCGGCGTCGTCAATGAGAAGGCCGTCACCGAATCGGGCGAGGACTACGGCCGCAACCCCGTCGGCACCGGCCCCTACAAGTTCGTCAGCTGGTCCTCCGGCGACAACGTGGTGCTCGCCTACAACGAGGATTACCACGGCGAGGCTCCCGCGATCAAGAACGTCACCTACCGGGTGCTCCCCGACACCAGCACCGCCCTGGTCGCGCTCCAGAACGGCGAGATCGACGCGCTGCCCAACAGCGCCCCCATCGACGCCCCGACCATTGAGGCGGACCCCAACCTGAACCTCTATTCGGCCCCCGGCGCCACCATCGCCTACATCGGCTTCAACACCCAGGCGGCCCCCTTTGACAACGAGAAGGTCCGCCAGGCGGTCAAATACGCGATCAACAAGGAGGAGGTCTTCATGGGCGCGCAGGACGGCGACGGCGTCCTCGCGAACAGCCCCCTCAACGAGGTCATGGACGGCTACAATCCCGACGACCCCGTGATGAACCCCTATGACCTCGAGAAGGCCAAGGCCCTGATGACCGAGGCGGGCTATGCCGACGGCTTCTCCTGCTCCATCAAGCTGGCCGCCGGCCAGAACCGCGAGAAGGTCGCGCAGGTGGTCCAGGCCCAGCTCAAGGAGATCGGCATCACCGCCAGCATCGAGACGCTCGAGAAGGGCACCTACTTCGAGCAGATGGCGGTGGGCAACTATGAAGTCTACGTGGGCGGCCTCAACTGGCCGGACGCGGACGACATGCTCACCTACCTCTTCGCGTCCGACGGCCCCTTCAACTGGGGAAGCGTCTATTCCAACCCCACCATCGACGAGCTGCTCGTCAAGGCCCGCCAGGAGAACGACGCGGCCAAGCGTTCCGAGATGTACCAGCAGATCGTGAAGATCACCGACGAGGACGCCAACAAGATCCCGCTCTATTTCCCCAACCAGTACTTCGCGGCCAAGAACAGCCTCAAGGGCGTCCGGGTCATCGACAACTGCTACTATCCCGTGGCCAGTTGGAGCTGGGAATAACCCCCTCGCCTGAACCCCTTCCCTGAGAAGGACCCATGAATTTATCGGGGATGCCGGCCGGGGCCCTGCTGTGAAGCGGGCTCCCGGACGGCGTCCCCCCGTTGTATAGGTGTGATGACATGCTGAAATTTGTCCTGAAACGGATACTGATGCTGATCCCCGTCATCCTGGGGATCGTCCTCATTGTCTTTACCATCATGTATCTGACCCCGGGGGACCCCGCCCGCCTCATTCTGGGCGAAAAGGCCCCCCAGGAGCAGGTGGACGTCCTGCGGGACCAGATGGGCCTCAACGACCCCTTTGTGGTGCAGTTCGCGCGGTATGTGGGGAACATGCTCCGCGGGGACTTCGGGCGGAGCTACGCCACCAACATCCCGGTCGCGGAGACCATCGCCGAGCGGTTCCCCAAGACGGCGGAGCTGGCCCTGGCGGGGATGTTCCTGTCGGTGCTGATCGGCATGCCCATCGGCATCCTGTCGGCGGTGAAGCGGTACTCCATCCTCGACAACATCAGCATGATCTTCGCCATGCTGGCCACCGCCATCCCCGCCTTCTGGCTGGGCATGATGCTCATCATCGCGTTTTCCCTCAACCTCAAATGGTTCCCGTCCAGCGGCTTTGACACCTTCCGGCAGATGGTGCTCCCCACCATCACGCTCGCCGCCGTCAACGCCGCGGTCATCATCCGCATGACCCGGTCCTCCATGCTCGAGGTGGTCCGCCAGGACTACATCCGCACCGCGTGGGCCAAGGGCGCGGACCAGAAGCGGGTGGTGCTCGGCCACGCGCTGAAAAACTCGATCATCCCGGTCATCACCGTCATCGGCATCAACTTCGGCTCCCTGCTGGGAGGCGCGGTGGTCACCGAAACGGTGTTCGGCATCCCCGGGCTGGGGACCGCCATGGTCAACGCCATCCGGATGAAGGACAACCCACTCGTGCTGGGCAGCGTGGTGTATATCGCGATCGTGTTCAGCCTGGTGAATCTTGCCGTGGATATCATCTATGCCCTGATCGATCCGCGGCTGAGGGAGTGAGGTGTATGACCGTGAAAACAGAGAAGCCGCTTTCCGCCCGCCCCGAGGGGGAGGAGAAGAAGGAGAGCCCGTTTAAGGAATTCTGCCGCCGGTTTTTCCGCAACAAGCAGGCGGTGATCGGGCTGGTGATCTTCGTGATGCTCGTGTTCGTCGCCGTCTTCGCGGACGTGCTGGTGGACTACGACAACCAGGTCATCAAGCAGGACATCGTCAACAAGCGCCAGCCCCCCAGCTCGGAGCACCTGATGGGCACCGACGACTACGGGCGGGACATCCTGGCGCGGGTGATCTACGGCACCCGCATCTCGCTCACCATCGGGCTGACGACGGTGGCCTGCGCCATGGCGGCCGGCATCGTGATCGGCGCCGTGTCGGGCTATTTCGGCGGGAGGCTGGACAACGTCATCATGCGGGTGATGGACGTCTTCATGAGCATCCCCTCGATGCTGCTGGCGATCGCCGTGGTCGCCAGCCTCGGGCCGGGCATCGTCAACATCATGATCGCGGTGGGGCTCGCCCTCGTGCCCGGCTATTCCCGCGTGGTGCGCTCGGCGGTGCTGTCGGTGCGCAATAAGGAGTTCGTGCAGGCGGCCAAGGCGGTGGGGGACAGCCATTTCAGCATCATCCTCCACCACATCATCCCCAACGCCCTCGCGCCCGTCATCGTGCAGGCGACGCTGGGCGTGGGCGAGGTGATCATCACCGCCGCGGGGCTGAGCTTTTTGGGGCTGGGCATCGCCCCGCCCATGCCCGAGTGGGGGGCCATGCTCTCGGAGGGCCGCGAGTTCATCCGCTACATGCCCCATCTCGTCCTCTTCCCGGGGCTGAGCATCATGATCACCGTGCTCGCCCTGAACCTGCTCGGGGACGGCCTGCGCGACGCGCTCGACCCCCAGATGAAATAACGACCGCCGACCTTCCGGGCGCCGCCCCCCCGGCGGGCGGCCCGGGTTGGTGAAGAGGTAGCCGGTTTTGTTTTAAACCCCCAGGGTTTAAGCCCGGGGCCCCCACAAGCGCGTAAAAACAAAACGCATCGTCACCGGCGGAATGCCCGCCGTCCCCGGCGCGACGATGGCGGAAAAGCGGGCCTATTTGCAGGAGCGCCTGGACCATGTCCGCCGGATGCTCCTTTTCGAGCCGCGCGGCCACAAGGACATGTTTGGCGCCTTCCTGCTGCCGCCCTGCCGCCCGGAGGCGGACGCCGGGGTGGTCTTCATGGATTCGGGCAGCTACCTCAACATGTGCGGCCACGGCAGCATCGGGGTGGTCACCGCCCTGCTTGAGACGGGCATGGTCCCCTGCGCGGGGGAGGAGGCGGACGTCACCCTCGACACCCCGAGCGGCCTCATCCGCGCCCGCGCGAAGCTCCACAACGGCCGGGTGCGGGAGGTGACGGTGCGCAACGTCCCCGCCTTCCTCTACCGGGAGGGGGTCCCCGTGGCCCTTTCGGACGGGCGGACGGTCCACGCCGACATCGCCTTCGGCGGGAACTTTTTCGCGCTGGTGGAGGCGGAGGAGGCCGGGGTGGCGCTCGACGCCGCGGACAAGGACCGGCTCACCGCCCGCGGGGCGGAGATCCGGGACGCGCTCAACGCGGCCGGCGGGATCGCCCATCCGCTCCTGCCCCACATCCGCACGGTCGACCTCGTGGAATTCTGCGGCCCCGCGCGGGACCCGCGCGCCGACGCGCGCAACGTCGTGGTCTTCGGGGACGGACAGATCGACCGCTCCCCCTGCGGCACCGGGACGAGCGCCAAGCTGGCCCTCCTGCGCGCCAGGGGGGAGCTTCCGCTGGGGAAGCCCTATGTGCACGAGAGCATCCTGGGCACCCTCTTCACCGGCGTGGCCGCCGAGGACACGGCGCAGGGCGGTTACCCCGCGATCGTCCCGGAGATCACCGGGCGGGCCTATGTCACCGGCCTCGCCCAATACCTGCTCGACCCGGAGGACCCGCTCGGCGGCGGGTTCCTGCTTTAACGGTCCGGCGAATTTGAAAAAAAGGGAGAAACAGCTATGGAATCTTTGGAGGCCCTGCATCAGCGCATCCCCATCGTCGACGCCCACCTCGATCTGGCCTACGACCTCTACGCCAAGCGGCGCGACGGGCGCACCCATGTGATCCGCGACGAATACCTGGAGGACTTTCGGAAGGGCGGCGTCCGCGTGGTGGTGTCCTCCCTCTTCGTGGACGGCAGGGACCTGCCCGAGGGGGCCCTGCACCAGGCGCTGGGGCAGGTCGGCGCCCTCTACGCCGAGCTCCGGGAGACCCCCGGGCTGGCCCTCTGCCGCAGCTATCCCGAGATCGAAGCCGCGCTGGGCGCGGGGAAGATCGCCGTGCTCCTCTCCTTCGAGGGGGTGGAGCCGCTCGGAAACGAGGAGGAGTTGCTGCCGGTCTTTTATGAGCTGGGCGTGCGGATGGTGGGGCTCTGCTGGAGCCGCCGCAACCTTGCCGCGGACGGCGCCCTCTACAGCGACGAGCCGCAGGGGCAGAAGTCGGGGCTCTCCCCCTTCGGCTACCGGCTGGTGGAAAAGGCGCTCTCCCTCGGGATGCTGATCGACGTTTCCCACCTGAACGACGAGGGCTTCGCGGATGTGATGAAGCTCTCCGACCGGCCGGTCATCGCCTCCCACTCCAACACCCGCAGCCTCCTGCCCACCCCCCGCAACCTCTCCGACCGGCAGATCGAGGCGATCGCCGCCACCGGCGGGGTCATCGGCATCAACGGGGTCAGCTCCCTCGTGGGCGCGTCGGCGGAGGAGGCCACCCTCGGGCGGCTGGCCGACCACATGGAGCAGATCGTCCGGGTCGGCGGCGAGGACTGCCTCGGCCTGGGCTTCGACTTTGCGGAGAAGATCCTCGCGCCCGGGGCCTCCTTTGTCGTGGGCGGCAACGACGTGCGCGCCTTCGACATCCTCGGCACCCACGCCGGGCTTCCCAGGCTGACGGAGGAGCTGCTCCGCCGGGGCTGGAGCGCGCGGCGGATCGAAAAGGTCTACGGCGGCAATTTCCTGCGGGTCTACCGCCAGTGGTTCCAATAACGGACGGCCGGAAAGGGGCACGGATATGACAGAGCGCAGCTATACTTATTATAACCTCGGCGTCGCGATCGCCGGGTTCCTCACGCGCGGCGGGGAGATCCTCTGCCGCACACGGGATTTGGAGACGATGGAGTGGGGCCCCTACGCCCCCTTCGCGCCCCAGAGGGAGAGCTTTTCCTACCCCGACCGCATCGCAGCGTGGGAGTTCCTCTCCGCCGCCGCCAGGGGGGAGCGGCCGTTCGACCCGGCGGATTACGCCGAGGTCGATTCCCCCTACACGGCGGGCTCCGGCGCCCGGCTGTGGGTCCGGCGGCTGGGGGTCCACCCGGTCGACTACGTCCTCTGCGAAGGGCGGGCGGTGGCCGCAATCGGCGTCCTCCAAAAGCGGATCGACGTGCTCGTGGAGGACGGCTTCGAGGGGGTCACCCCCCTGCGGGACCACCGGGACCCGCTGCTCTCCCAGCCGGTCTGGGGCAAGCGGTGCCTTGGGACCTTCGACGTGCCCATGCGGGACGGCGTCACCCTCTCCACCGCGGTCTACCTGCCGCGGAACGGCCCCGCCCCCCAGACGCGCTTTCCGGTGGTGCTCATCCGCACCTGCTACGGCAAGCCCCGGGAGATCATCATGCACCCCTTCATCCACTACGGCTACGCCCTCGTCATCCAGGACACCCGCGGCCGGGAGGAGTCGGGCGGGGAGTGGAGCCCGATCGTCAACGAGATGGACGACGGCAAGGACACCCTCGACTGGATCGCCGCGCAGGACTGGTGCGACGGCAGCATCGGCATGATCGGCGCGTCCTACCTGGCCATCGTCCAGTGGAACGCCGCCGCCAGCGGCCACCCGAACCTCAAGGCCATGATCAGCCAGGTCACGGGCGGAACCCCCACCTATGAGTTCCCCCACCGCAACGGCATCCTCTGCTCGGGGACGCTGGCGTGGCTCTTCTCGATGTCCGGCCGGCGGATGGAGCAGGCCCAGATGGACCGGGACGACTGGGCGGACGTGGTAAAGCTCCTGCCCATCCGGGAGATCCCCCAAAGGGCGCTGGGGAAGGAGATCCCCTGCTGGCAGGAGTGGATGGACCACGAGAGCATGGACGACTATTGGGAGCGCTCCAACTGGGAGCGTTTCGCGGACAGGATCAACGTCCCCACCCTCTATGTCTCCGGCTGGTTCGACGACGTGGGCACCGGCACCAGCCAGGCGTGGCGCATGAACCGGCGCATGGGCCGGCCCGACCAGCGGATGATTCTCGGGGCGTGGCGGCACCAGTTCAACGTCTCGCGGGACATCCACGGGATCGACTACGGCGTGCGTGCGGTGCGCTACGACCTCTTCTGCCAGTATATCCGCTGGTTCGACCGCTTCCTCAAGGGGGTGGAGAACGGCGCGCGGCAGGACCCGCGGGTGGAGTACTACGTCATCGGCAGCAACCGCTGGGCGCAGTCGTGTGACTGGCCGCCGAAGGAGTCCGCCCTCGTCCCCTACTACCTCTCGGGGGGCGGCTCCGCCAACACCCGCCTGGGGGACGGCGTCCTGCGGGACGCGCCGCCCGCGGCGGAGGAGCCCGCTGACCACTACCTCTTCGACCCGAACGACCCGGCCCCCCACCTCATCGACATGAGCGAGAACGAGTGCATGGTGCCGGAAAACTACCGGGAGATGGAGCTGCGCCCCGACGTGCTCGTCTACACCTCCGCGCCGCTCGAAAAGGATTTGACGGTGGCGGGGGAGCTCTCCTTCGTCCTCTACGCCGCGACCGACCGGCCGGACACCGACTGGGTGGCCCGGCTCACCGAGGTGGACGGGGAGGGCAACTCCCTGCGGCTGAGCGACGGGGTGCTCCGGGCGCGCTACCGGGAGTCCCTCAAGGAGCCGAAGCTGCTCACCCCCGGCGAGGTGGTGCGCTATGAGATTCCCATGAGCTGGGTGGCCAATACCTTCCGGGCGGGGCACCGCATCCGGGTGGAGGTCACCAGCGGGGCGGAAAATTCCATCTTCCCCAACCACAACACCGGCAAACCGATTGCCGACGACACCGAGATGCTCGTCGCGAGCCAGACCGTCTTCCACGACGCGGCCCGGTGCAGCCACATCCTCCTGCCGGTGATCCCCGGCGAAAACTGACCCAACAGCGCAAACGGAGCGCCCTCCGGCAATTGGAAGGCGCTCCGTTTTCTTTTTTTCAAAAAAGGGGTTGACTCTGCCCCAGGGGGAAGGCTTATGATGGACCTGTCGACAAGCTGCGCGCACTTTGAGGCGAAGAAGGAGAAAAAACTATGTACAGCATCGGAATGTTTTCCCAGATCTGCCGCGTCACCCCCAAGACGCTGCGCCACTATGATGAAATCGGCCTGCTCCGGCCGGCCCGCATCGACCGGTTCACCGGCTACCGCTACTATACGACCGGCCAGCTCCCGCGGATGAACCAGATCCAGTCGCTGCGTCAGATGGGGTTCTCCCTCACCGAGATCATCGCCCTGCTCGACGGCGGCGCGGGGCCGGAGACGATCCGCGCCCTGCTGGAGCTGAAGCGCGGGGAGCTCGCGGCGCGCATCCGGGAGGACGGCCAGCGGCTGCGTCTGGTGGAAAACATCCTGCGGAAAGGAACCCTGATGATGGAAAATTACAACGTTACGATCAAGGAGCTTCCCGAGGTCATCGTCGCCTACCTGCGCACGGTCATCCAAAGCTACGACGACCTCTTCCACCTCATGCCCGAGGTGCTCGGGCCCGAGATGGAGCGCCTCGGCTGCAAATGCGCCGAGCCGGAATACTGCTTCAACGTCTACCACTACGAGGAATACCGCGACCACGACATCGACGTCTCCCTCTGCCAGGCGGTCACCGAGCGGAAGGAGGACAGCGACGTCGCCAAATTTCAGACAATCGCGCGGGTGCCGCAGGCGGCCTGCCTCCTCCACAAGGGGCCCTACAGGACCCTGCGGAACGCCTACACCTTCGCCGCCCAGTGGATCGAGCAGAACGGCTACCGGCTCGCCGGCCCGCCGCGTGAGAGCTACATCGACGGCATCTGGAACAAGGAGAGCGAGGAGGACTGGCTCACCGAACTGCAGTTCCCCGTGGAAAAGGCCGAATGATCCGTTCGGTTCGGGCCGCGCGGGACGGCCAAAAAAACAGGAGCCCGGCGGGACGGTCAGCCGTCCCCGCCGGGCTCCTCTGCGAGCAGGTACCGCAGCATCCGCTCGGGATTTTCCAGAAAGGCGCGGGTGAGGCGGTAGTTTTCCGTCTCACGGTAGGGGGTGCGCGCGAAGCCCACCCCCGTCAGCTGGTAGATGTCCGCGCCGGGACAGGCGGTGAGGATGGGGGAATGGGTCGCGATCACGAACTGCGCCCCCTCCCGCGCGAGGGCGTAGATCCGCGCGAGCAGGGTCATCTGCCCGGTGGGGGAGAGGGCCGCCTCCGGCTCGTCGAGCAGGTAGAGCCCCTGCGGGGAAAAGCGGTTGAGCGCCAGCGCGAGGAAGCTCTCCCCGTGGGACTGCTCGTGCAGCGACCTGCCGCCGTAGTAGTCGATGAGGCTGCGGCGGCCCGCCTTGATTTTATTGAGCTCGTCGAGGTTGGTGGCGACGTTATAGAAGCTCTCCGCCCGCAGGAAAAAGCCGTCGCGCGGGCGGCGCGGCCCTTTTGCAACGGAGAGGTATTTCCACAGCGGCGAGTGGGAATCGCTCGTCGAAAAGCTGAAGTTGCGAGTGCCGCCCTCGGGGTTGAAGCCGCTGTCGACCGCGACCGCCTCGATGAGCGTCGACTTGCCGGCGCCGTTCTCCCCCACGAGGAAGGTCACCTGCTTTTGGAATTCCAGCCGCCCGAGATGCCGCACCATCGGGAGGGAAAAGACGTAGCTCTCCTCCCCCTCCGGGATCGCACGCAGCTCCACCGAACGGAGATAGAGCGCGTCCTCCAACATGCCCCCGCCTCCATCCTCCGGCGCCGGCCTTTTCACAGCGTCACCCGCTCCCCGCGCCGGGAGTAGCCCGCGATCCGGGCGCGGTAGGGCGCGGCCGTCTCCTCCGCGCGCAGGCGGCCGATGAGGCCGTACTGTTCCCACAGGTGCATCGGCACCGCCATATCGGCGCCCGCCGCGCGCATGAAATAGTCGATCCCCCAGAGGTACTTGTCCTCCAGGCGCGGGTCGACGGGCAGGAAGGCGAGGTCGATCTTCTCCCCGCGCAGGGTGTCGATCTCGCGGCGGTAGTCGCGCGCCATCCGCGCGTTGTAGGAATCCGTCTCGCCGTTCCAGTGCCACCAGTTGAGGTCGCCCGCGTGAAAAATCGTCTTTCCGCCCGTCCTGACGAGGAAGGCGGCCCCCGCGTCGGTCGAGCGCAGCGCGCGCACCGAGAGGTCCCCGAGGTCGAGCGTCTCCCCGGGGCCGATCCGGAACGCCTCCTCCCGCGTCCGGATGTCGTCCGACAGGACGTACCGCACGCGGGGGAGCGTCCCGCGCCAGCCGAAGATGACAGGGCTGTAGTGATCGCCGTGGCTGTGGGAGGCGAACACGACGACGTCCCGGCCGGAAACCTCCGCCGGGTCGATCACGCCGTCCGCGAGCTTCCCGCCGCGCGGCGTGTCCTTGTAATAGTCGAAAATCAGCAAGTGCGCGCCCGTTTCGACGGCGAACCCGCTGTGAAAGAGGTATCGGATTTCCATCGGCTACACCTGATCCTTCCAGTACCACCAGCTGCATTTCTCCCGTTCGGGACAATCGGTTTCCGCGAAGTAGACGGCGCAGCGGTAGACGTAGAGCACGCAGCGGTCGAGCACGCCCCCGTGCAGCACGCAGTCCCGCTCGTAGAGCTCCTCCGGGTCCTGCCCGCGCAGCGACGCGACCGAGGAGACGCCCAGCCGCAGCAGATGTTCCTCCATGTTGGGCCCGATGCCGGGGATTGTCCGCAGGTCGCTTTTCATGCGACGCCCTCCCCCTGGTCCCGCTGGTACTGCCGGCCCCACACGTTCATCGCGTCGAGCACCGGGCGCAGGCTTTCGCCCGTTTCGGTCAGCGAGTATTCCACCCGCGGCGGCACCTCGGCGTACACCTCCCGGTGCACCAGCCCGTCCGCCTCCATTGCGCGCAGCTGCTGGGTCAGCATCTTCTGGCTGATCGCCGGGATGCTCCGGCGCAGCGCCCCGAACCGCTTGGTCCCGGTCATCAGGTCGCGCAGGATCATCACCTTCCACTTGTCCCCGATGAGCAGGAGCGTCGTCTCCACAGGGCAGCAGGGCAGCGGCTTTGTCATAGGAATTCCTCCAATGCTTTCGTTTTGATACCAGAATTCCAAACTACATGCAGTATTCGGAATCTTCTGTTACTCCCATAGTAACCCATAGGCGCAAAAAAGTCCAGTCCCGGGGGAACGTTCCGGGAGGGCTTTGAAAAGCCCCCCGGCCCCCAAAACGTTTGACGCGGGCAGGGCGCCGCGCGCGTCAACGCCCGCCGGCCGTGGGGCGGGCCTGCTCGGGCCGCTCCACGCCGATCGCCTCAAGGCCGCTTTTCATCACGAGCCGCCGCAGGCCGGGGTCGTAGAGGAAGGGGCATTTGAGCAGCTTCAGCCACAGCTTGCGGCGCAGCGCGCGGCAGCCGCGCGCGTAAGCGCGGACGGGGTCGCCGTCCCCGTTCAGGGCGCGGGCGAGCCGGGAGCCGCTGAGGATCGCGCTGCTGATCCCCTCCAGGGAGCTCGGGCTGACAAAGCCCGCCGCCTCCCCCGCGAGGAACACGCCGTCCCTTCCCGTGCAGAATTGCCGCCGCCCGGCGGGCCGCAGCAGCAGGCAGGCCTCGGTTTTGACCGGCTCGCCGAACTGGAAGCCGAGCGCCGCGAGCTTTTCCTTCTGCCGCTCGAACCGCGCGCGGCATCCCCGGGCGGGATAGGCGCCCCCGAAGATGAACGACCCGTCCTTGCAGATCGACCAGGAATAGCAGTCGGTGTTCTCCGGGTCGAAGACGCAGGAGTAGAAGGGGTTGGGGTTTTCGTCGGGGAACCACTGCTGGATCGCGACATACCTGCGGATGGAGACCTCCGGGAAGAAGGCCCGCCGCACGAGGGAACCCGCCCCGTCCGCGCCCACGAGGTAACGCGCGGTGACTTCGCGGAGCGCGCCCTCCTTTTCGTAGAGGACGCAAAAGCCCCCGGAAGTCCGCTCGACGCGCCTGCACACGCAGCCCTCCTCCACGCGCACGCCGGCAGGGATGAGCGACCGGAGCCAGCGGTCGAACCGGTGCCGGTCGAGGTTGAGGTACATCCGCTGGTAGTGGCGGGTGAGTCCCGATTTCAGGTCGATGGTACGCACCGCGAAGATCTGCGGGTCTACGAGCACCTCCTTGGGAAGGGTCAGGTCGAACCGCGCGAGCGCCTTCTGCGCGTCGGGCGCGAGCAGGCCGCCGCACGGCTTTTGGAAGCCGCCCGCCGCCTGTTTTTGATCGATTGCAATCACCTTCAGGCGGCTGTCGAGCAGCCGCGCCGCGGTCGCGCCCGCCGGGCCCAGCCCGATGATCGCGACGTCGTATGGTCCCTCCGGCATACCGTCAATCCCTCCCGCAGAAATCCCGCACGCAGGCGACCGCCTCGTCGATATAGCGGGAGAGGGGCAGGTCCTCGATGCCCACGATCGTCATATGCTGCTTGGCGGCGGGGATGAGCACCTTTTTGGCGCGGCTGGCCGCCACGGCGCAGGCCATGCGCGGGGTGATCTCCCCGAGCATCGCGTCGGCCAGGATGATGCCGAGCGGCCCGACGATCACATCGGTGCGCGCGCAGTTGAAGACGACGGCGTTTTCCCCCGTCGCCCCCACGTTGGCGCCCGCCCGCATCATGTTCGCGGTCGCGGCCGAGTTGGTCCCCACCGCCACGAGCTCCGCCTCCGGCAGCTCCGCGCGCAGCTTTTCCGTCAGGCTGCGCCCGATGCCGCCGCCCTGTCCGTCAATCACAATAATCCGCATCCCGTATCCTCCGTTCAACGCTTCTCCGCCGGGCCCGCCCCCGCGGGCGCGGGCCCTCGCAGGTCATAACAGCTCTGCGGATATTATACAACATTCGCGGGGAAAGAAAAAGGGCCGCTTCCCCATTTGGGGAAGCGGCCCTCCGCCTCAAGATTCATGCGGCCCGGGTGACACACCGGAAGAGCGTTTTCACGCCGACGATCACCCCGTAGGTGCACGCGGTGGTAAAGAGCCCCGAGATCACCGTGCCGACGAGGATGGCGGCCATCGAGCTGCGCCGGTCGAACCCGAGCGCGCCCGCGACGAAGGAGGCGATCCACACGCCGATCCCTGTGAAGGGGATGCCGACGAAGACGGCAAGGATGAACACGGAGCCGTTGCGGAAGAGCCCGGGGTGCTTTTGGGCGAACCGTTCGACCCGCCCGAGTCCGCGCTCGACAAAGCCGACCCTGCGGGCGCGGTCGGCCAGCGGCCCGCTGCCCTTCATCACATAGGGCACGGGCAGGAAGCTGCCCGCCGTCGTGCAGAGGAACGCCTGCTGCCACTTGAGGCGCAGCGCGGCGGCGACCGGGATGGCCAGGCGGTTCTCGGCGATGGGGACCATCGAAAGGAGCAGGACAAAGAGGTCTTTGAGCCAGATTCTCAGCGGCGTCAGCGCAGCGGCCATGATTGTTTCCCTCCCCGTTTTTGGATGGGCGGTGTCCCCTTTGGGCCCGCCGGAAGGTTTTCAGATTGTACCACCGTCATTATAGCATATTCCCGCGGGCAAACCAACCAGAAGGGAAAGATTCCATTTCGCGGGGAATTATGCTATGATTGATAGCGAGGTTCCATCAAAAAGAGGAGGCGTACATATGTCCAGATTCATTGCGGATTACCAGAGCGGCAAGCCCGACGACTTCATCAAGTTCGTCTCGGAGGACTTCTTCGCGAAGGAAGGCTTCCGGCAGGTCAACTACAAAGGCGAGACGGTCTGGAAAAAGGGCGTCGGATTCCTGACCGCGCCGTCCTTCATCAGTTTTCGCTACTCGCAGGGAAATATTCACCTCGAGGCGTGGATCAAATCGTTCGGCGAGCACGGCCTCGACGGGTTTTACGGCGCGGTTCCCAAAAAGGCGCTCAAAAACCGCGTTGACGCGCTCATGAGCCTGCTCTCGCAGGACGTTCCCGTCCCGGAGGGCGGCGCCGCGCCGCAGCCGGACGCCGCCGCGGCTCCCGCGGCCCCCGTCCCCGTCGAGGTCCACAACCCCACCGGCAAGGCGACCGTCGCCCTCGTGACAGGCATCCTCGGCGTGCTGCTCGCCTTCTTCATCCCGCTGATCGGCGTCATCCTCTCGGCCGTCGCCGTCTCGAGCGGCGCGGTCGGGCGCAAGAGCACGAACAGCGGCCGCGCGACGGCGGGCTATGTCCTCGGCATCATCGGCGTCGTGGTCTCCATCCTGATGTGGCTGCTGAACATCGTCCTCACCGTCCTCTGATCTGATCCCCAAAGGGCGTCCCCCCCCAAAGGCGGGGGCCCCCCGTTGTATTTTGTGGGCCCCCGGTCAGAAGGCGCGGGCCGCGGCCGCCCCCAGCCCCGCCACCCCCGCCCGCCCCGGGCCCCCCCCGCCCAGAAATCAACGGAGATAACGGATCGTGCAAAGAACACAATCGCTCAACTGTTT
>NZ_JAPJQF010000099.1:0-3302 GCF_030825285.1 Anaerotruncus massiliensis (ex Togo et al. 2026) | reverse complement strand
CCGACAAACTCTGCCGCTTGATGAGCGGTATGCCTAAGGACCGCCGTCGGCCGACTACCGACAAGCTCCGCCGCTCGATGAGCGGTATGCCTAAGGACCGCCGTCGGCCGACTACCGACAAACTCTGCCGCTTGATGAGCGGTATGCCTAAGGACCGCTGTCGGTCATCTACCGACAAACTCCGCCGCTCACTGAGCGGCATACCCAAGGGAGGCCCCGCCAATGGATCAGCTGATAAAGTGCATGGAATCCCATGGCATGGACCAGTGGGGCGTCTGCCGGTTTGAGGATGCGCTGCCGCTTTTGGAGGTGCGCGCAAAACGCCGCCTGCCCGAGAGGGCAAAAAGCATCATAGTTATACTATTTGGATATTACATCGGAGAGTATCCCAATAGAAATATATCGCGCTACGCGCTTATGGATGATTACCATACGGTTATCCGGGCAACGCTGGAGGAGCTGGCAAAGGAACTGCAAAATATGTATAACGGAGATGTGTTTATACCATTTGTAGATAGCTCGCCGGTGGCGGAAGTGCGCGCCGCCAGCCTCGCGGGGCTGGGGGATATCGGCATGAACGGCCAGCTGTTGAATGAAACCTACGGAAGTTATTGCTTTATCGGCGAAATCGTCACGACGGCGGATTTTCCGGCCGCGGGGCGTAAAGCAAACCCCCTTTGCACCCACTGCGGCCGGTGCGCCGCGGCCTGCCCGACGGGCGCGCTGTCCCAGGAGGGCTTCAACCGGGAAAAATGCCGCTCCCATATCACCCAGAAAAAGGGGGAGCTGACCGAATGGGAGCGGGAACAGATCCGGGCGGGCGGCTTCGTGTGGGGGTGCGACCGGTGCACCGACGCCTGCCCGGTCAACCGGAACGCGCGGAGAAGCCCTGTCGCGGCGTTTCAACGGGATATCGCGCCGGTCGTCGGGGAAGATAATCTTGGAAAACTCTGCGAGAGCAAGGCTTACGGCTGGCGCGGGGAAACGGTGCTGCGGCGCAACCTGCGGATTCTGCGTGGGGAGGAATGACGGCGCCGGGAAAATATGCTATAATAAGCGCGGATATTTGCGCCGGCGTCCGGCCTGAGCGGACGCCAACAAGACAGAGGCCCGTGGGGGCCGTGGAAGGGACCGATGGAAGTGGAGATTTTAACGCCCGAACAGTATGGGGAGATGGAGGAATTCGTCTCGCGCCATCCGCAGGGGGGCTTTACCCAGAGCGTCAACTGGCAGAAGGTCAAGAACAACTGGGGGTATGAGGCGGTCGTCTCGCGCGGGGAGGACGGAGAGATCAAGGGCGCCGTATCGGTGCTCATCCAGAAGATCCCGCTTGTTGGGACCGCGTTTTTATATGCGCCGCGCGGGCCGGTCTGCGACCTGCACGACAAGGAGGTGCTCGCCGATTTGAAGGCGGGCGTAGACGTGCTGGCGAAGAAATATAACGCCCATACCTTTAAGATGGACCCCGATGTGCTGATGAGCGACACCGATTTTTTGGCGATCGCGAAGAGCATGGGCTTTACGCAGCAGTACGGCCCCGACGGGTTCGAGGGCATCCAGGCCCGGTTCAACTACCGGCTCTATCTCATGGGGCGCACCGAGGAGGAGCTGCTCGCGAACCTGACGCAGGGCACCCGCCGCAAGGTGCGCATCGCCATGCGCAACGGGGTGGAGGTGCGCCCGGTGGGGCCGGAATACCTCGACGAGTTTGTGCGCATCATGCGGGTGACAGGGGAGCGGGACGGCTTCAACGTGCGCCCGAAGGCGTATTTCGAGCGGATGCTCGAGGCGCTCGGCGAGCATGTGCGGCTCTATATGGGATTTTATGAGAACGCGCCCGTCTGCGGCGCCATCACCACCAATTACGCGGGCAAATGCTGCTATGTCTACGGCGCGTCCGACAACGTCCACCGCGACGTGATGCCCAATTATCTCATGCAGTGGGAAATGATCAAATGGGCGGTGAAAACGGGCTGCGAGGTCTACGACTTCCAGGGGGTCTCGGGGAATCTGGAGGAGGGAAGCCACATGTACGGGCTCTACCAGTTCAAACGCGGCTTCAACGGCCGGCTTGACGAGCTGGCCGGGGAGTTCGACTACGTGTACCGTCCGGTCAAGGCGCGGATGGTCGACCAGGCGATCGCGCTGAACGGCGCGCTCGGACACCTCAAGAGGAAACTGAAGCACGAATGAAAACGCCGCTGCATGACGCCGTAAGGGATTACATCGAAAAGGACATGTCCCGTTTCCACATGCCCGGGCACAAGGGCGCGGGGACGGACGAATTTGCCGCGCTGCTGCCCTGGGACATCACCGAGGTGGAGGGCGCGGACAGCCTCTACCACGCGGAGGGGCCGCTTTTGGCGCTCGAGGAGCAGTTCGCGCGCCTCTACGGGACCCGGAGGACGCTGCTCTGTGCGGGCGGCGCGACGCTGTGCATCCAGACGATGCTCGCGCTCGCCTGCGGGACGGGCGCCGCCGTGGTCATGGGCCGCAACCTCCACCGCGCCGCGATCAACGCGGCGGCACTGCTCGATCTCACCCCCGTGTGGGTCTACCCCGAACGGGACGCGGGGGCGTGGTTCACCGGACGGTATTCCCCGGCCGCGGTCGCCGCCGCGCTCGACGGGCATCCGGAGGCGAAGGCGGTCTATCTCACCTCGCCCGACTATTTCGGCGTGCTCAGCGATCTTTCGGGGATTGCGGAGGTCTGCCGCGCCCACGGGGTGCCGCTGCTCGTCGACAACGCGCACGGCGCGCACCTCAAATTCCTGCCGGAACGGTACGGGAAGCCCCATCCCGCCGACTGCGGGGCGGCGCTCTGCTGCGACAGCCTGCACAAGACGATGCCCGCCATGACGGGCGGCGCGCTGCTGCACATCTGCGACGAGCGGTACGCCCCGGACGCCAAGCGCCTGATGTCGATGTTCGGCTCGACCAGCCCGAGCTACCCGATCCTGCTCTCCTGCGAGCGGGCCGCCGCCTACGCCGGGGAGGGCGCGGCCGAAGGCTTTGAGCGCGTCTCGCGCGCCTTCGACCGCGCGCGGCTGCTCGCGCTCCAAAAGGGGTTCGCGCTCCCGCAGGGGGCGGCCGACCCCGCCAAGCTTTCGCTCGGCTTTGCCGCGCGCGGCATGGACGCGGCGGGATTCGGCGCGTGGCTGCGCGGGTTTTCCATCGAGCCGGAATATATCGGCGGCGCGGCGGGCGTCTTGATGGCCACGGGCTTCAACCGCGCCGAGGATTTCACGCGGCTGGAAACCGCCCTGGGGGCGCTCCCGCCCTCCAGCGCGTCCGCCCCCGCC
>NZ_JAPJQF010000027.1:0-30989 GCF_030825285.1 Anaerotruncus massiliensis (ex Togo et al. 2026) | reverse complement strand
GCGCGGCGGAACGCGCAAGTCATTCTTGCCGCTTGGAAAGCGGCAATTCCCGTCTTAGCCCCGCCGGGCGCAGTGCGGCACATCTGAAGCGCTCTGAGCAGGATATCAAAGAAGAAGCTCCGCCGCTCCCCGAGCGGCAAAAAAGGAGGAATTCCCATCGCAATCAACAAGGCCATGCGCGCCGCGCTCAAAGCCCTCTCCTATCCGGACATCGACATCCGCAAGACCTACCCGATCGAGCGGGCGCTGCGGACGGCGGCGGGCAGGCCCGTTCTTTTCTATAAGCCGTGGGACCACGTGGTGCATTACGGCGACCACGACATTCCGGTGCGCATCTTCTCCCCCGAGACGGAGGGGGAGCACGCCATCCTGCTTTTTTTCCACGGGGGCGGCTGGGTGACGGGCAACATCGACAGCTACGACAAGGTCTGCCGCAATATGGCGAAGCTGACCGACCGTTCGGTCGTGTCGGTCGATTACCGCCTCGCGCCCGAATACCGCTTCCCCGCCGCGCCCGAGGACTGCTATGCGGTCGCGCGGGAAATCTTCCTCGATCTGAGCCTCTTTGGGATGCGGGCCGACCAGATCACGCTGATCGGGGACAGCGCCGGGGCGAACCTCGCGGCGGCGGTCTCGCTGATGGCGCGCGACCGGGGGGAATTCCTGCCGCGCAGCCAGATCCTTATCTATCCCGCCACGGCGGCCGACCATACGGAAAATTCCCCCTTTCCATCGGTGCGTGAAAACGGTACCGACTATCTGTTGACCTCCAAGCGCATCTGCGAATATATGGAGCTCTACCAGAGCGGCCCGGAGGACTGTGAAAACCCCTATTTCGCGCCGCTGGCGGCGGAGGACTTCTCCAACCAGCCGCAGACCCTCATCCTCACGGCCGAATACGACCCGCTGCGGGACGAAGGGGAGGCGTACGGCGAGGCCCTCAAGCGCGCGGGCGTCCCGGTGGAGATGCACCGCATCCCCGACGCGCTCCACGGCTTTTTCTCCCTGCCGCCCCGCTTCGCGCAGGTGCAGAAGGCCTACGGTTACATCAACCGCTTTTTAGACGAGGTGAGCCATCCGGCATGTCAAGACAATCCTTAAAATGGAGCCGCCTGGACAACGCGGCCAAAATATTCCCATCGACGAGCAGCAAGCAGGACCCCAAGGTCTTCCGCTTTGCCTGCGAGCTCTGCGAGCCGGTCGATCCGGAGGTCCTCCGGCGCGCGCTCGGCCGCACCCTTGAAAAGTTCCCGCCGTTTCGTTCGGTGCTGCGGCGGGGGCTCTTCTGGTATTTCCTCGAGCAGAGCGATCTTGTGCCCGAAGTGTCGGAGGAAAGCAGCCCCCCCTGCTCCCCCCTCTATGACCCGCGGCGGCGGGGGCTGCTCTTCGCGGTCACCTATTACCGCTGCCGCATCAACCTGGAGGTCTACCACGCGCTGACAGACGGTTCGGGCGCGCTGCAATTTTTGCGCGCGCTCGTCTATGACTACCTGCTGCTGCGCCATCCGGACGCCTTCACGCACAGCCCGTCCGCGCTCGACTTCGACGCCTCCCGCTCGGAACGGGAGGACGACAGCTTCCGCAAGCACTACGTCCCGGAGCGGAAGGGCCGCGGGGAAAAGGCCCCGCGCGCCTACCACATGAAGGGCGCGCTGCTGCCTGGGGGCCGCATCCGGGTCGTGGAGGGGTCGTTGCCCGTCGGGGCGGCCGCCGCCAAGGCGAAGGAGCTGGGGGTGAGCATGACCGTCTTTTTGACGGCGGTGCTGCTCACCGCCGTCGCGGGCGAGATGCCCGCGCGGGAACGCAGCCGCCGGCCGGTCGTGGCCGCGGTGCCCGTCAACCTGCGCAATTACTTCGAGTCGGAGTCGGTCCGCAACTTCTTCGGGGTCTTTACCGCCGGGTACCACTTCCAGAACGGCTGGGCCTTTGACGAGGTGCTCGCCGCGGTGAAGGCGTCCTTCGCGCGGGAGCTCACCGCCGACCGGCTCGCCCGCCGCATGAACCGGCTGGCCGCGCTCGAACATAACCCCGTCATCCGCGTGATGCCGCTGGCGGTCAAGGACCCGGTGCTGCGGCTGTCCGGCTGGATCGCCGCGCGCGGGGAGACGACCTCCCTTTCCAACCTCGGGCGGATCACGATGCCCGCCGCCTGCGCGCCCTTCATCCGCGCCTTCGACGTGTTCATCAGCGCGCGGCGGCTCCAGATGTGCATGTGCTCCTACGGGGACCGGCTCATGCTGAGCCTCACCTCCCCCTTTGTGAGCACCGACGTGCCCAAGCGCTTCTTCCGGATCCTCACCGGCATGGGGTTGCCGGTCGAGATCAGTTCCAATCCCGTCAGCGAGGAGTGAGCTTCCATGCGTTACTGTGAAAAATGCCGGGTCACGGTCCGCGACAGCCGGGAGGACTGCCCGCTCTGCCAGGGGCCCCTCTCGGGCGAGCCGGAGCCCTGCGTCTTCCCCAGCCTGCCCGACGATCACCCGCCCTACCACCTGCTCATCCGCGGCATGGTCTTCCTGTCGATCGCGGCGGTGGTCATCTGCTTTGCCATCAACGCGATCGTCCCCTCCAGCTCGTGGTGGGCCCTCTTTGTCGCGGCGGGCATTGCCTGCATGTGGGTCTGCCTCTGGTCGGTCATCCGCCAGCGCAACAACATCCCCAAGAACATCCTCTGGCTCGTCTTCTGGCTGTCGCTGCTCGCCGTGCTCTGGGACGTTTTCACCGGCTGGCACCGCTGGTCGCTCAACTACGTCGTCCCCAGCCTCTGCGTCTTTGCCATGGCCGGGATGGCCGTGATCGCCCGCGTGCTCCATCTGCGCGTCGAGGATTTTTTCATCTACCTGATCATCGACGGGCTGTTCGGCGTCATCCCCATCCTGTTTCTGCTCTTCCGGTGGGTCACCGTCGTCTACCCCTCGGTCGTCTGCGTCGCCTGCAGCCTGCTTTCGCTCGCCGCGATCCTCTCCTTTGAGGGGGAACGCATGCGCGCGGAATGGAAAAAACGGATGCACCTGTAAGCCGCCCGCGGGGCGCCGGACAAGGAAAAGGCCGCCCTTTTGGGCGGCCTTTTTCCTTGCAGGAAGACACATGGCTGTGAGGTTGGTCAAATGGAAGGCGTCAGCAGCAGCCGACCAGCCGGTCCTTAAAGCCCGGCCGCTTGCGCAGCGTCCTGGTGATCTCGCAGAAGAAGAGGACGGTCTCCTTTTCCGGTTCCTCCGCTCCGCGCATGCACACGCTGCGGCAGAGGAAGACGGTGTCCGCCTCCTCGCAGTAGGGGATCTTCCCCTCCCGGGCGGCGGTCAGGCCGACCGCGTCGAGCGTCCCGTATCTGGCGAGGGCGTTGAGGCTGTCCCGGAAGGCGGGGGTGTCAAAAAAGCTGATCGAGCAGGGCTTGCCCGCCTCGAGCAGCGCGCACACCCGCGAATCCCGCGGCAGGAAGAGGAAGGCGCACGGCCTGCCCGCGAAGACGCCGAACGCCCCCTGCGGGGCGGAAACGGCGTCGCCGTTTTCCCCGGCGGCGATGACCGCCGGATTGTCGGGGAGGGTGAAGGGGTTCTGCTCCAGTTCGCGGGGCTTCTTATCGTAAAATTTCATGTGGGGTCCTCCTTTACAGATGCTTCGCACACGGCGGCGCGGGAGAGCCTGCGGATGAGGTCCACCCCGTCCCACGTGAGAGAAAATTCCAGCGCGCGTCCGATCGGGACCATCCGGTCCGCTCCCCTGGGGCGGTGCGCCCGCAGGAAGGCATGAAAGGCTTCCCGCTTTACACCGTAGTGGGTGACCGTCTGGCACTTTTCGCCGCAGACGGGAAGGAGCGCGTCAAGGGAAGCCGCCGCCGTCTCGAGGAAGAAGCCGCCGCCCGGAGGGAGTTCCATCGCGGCGGGCGTGAGCGCGGGCAGCTCCACCCGCACAAGCAGGTTCCCCCTCGTGAGCAGCCGCGCGCCGGGGCAGTCCGCCGCGATGCGGCAGAACGCCTCCCGCTTCGCGACGGCGAGCGCGGCGGGCCAGTCGTATTCCGCGGCCGCGATCGCCTCGACACGCGGCCAGAAGTCCGCCCGGGCCTCCCCTTCCCGCTCCCCGAGCCATAATACCGCGCGCGGGGCGGCGCAGGAGCGCTGGTCGTTCAAATAGGTGTCGTTGTAGAAGTCCCGGGCGAGCGCGTCCCGGTCCGCGTGGGCGAGGTAGGCGCCGCTATCGATGACGCAGGCGGACCAGCGGTCGGCAAAGCAGATCTCCGCCGCGCGCGGCTTCAGCGGGAAGGCGCGCACCCGCCTGACCGTCTCGTCCCCGCCCCAGATGATCCGCGCGTCGCAGAGGGCGGAAAGCGCCTCGGTGAGGCCGCTTTCGCGCGGATAGCGCAGGCAGGCGGCGTAGGGCCGCAGGTCGGAAAACGCGCCGGCGAGAAGCTCCTCCAGCGCGGCGCAGACGAGCGCCGCCTGCGGGAAGGGCTCGGAGGGCAGCCGCACCGCGTTCGCGTTGCCCGCAAGCAGCCCGGCCGCCAGCGAATAGGCGAAGTTGAGGGGCACGTTGCCCGGCGCGATGTGGAACGCCATTCCCCTCCCCAGGCGGAATTCCCCGTCAAGGTAGGGCTTTCGGCGCTCCTCCATGGCCGCGCGCCGGCACCAGAAGGCGAGCGCGGCGAGATCGGGAAACCGCCGGACATCCGGGCGGGAGAGCAGCGCCTTCGAGAGCGCGTCGAAGAGGTCGAGGACGCGGGGCGAAAAGGGTTCGAGCGGCGGTGTGCCGGGCATCGCCGCAAGCGCCGCCGCGTCCCCCACAAGGAACGCCGCGTCAGCCGTGTTCAGCCGCATAGGTATCGCTGCACCCCCTCAGCTCGGCGGCTTTCAGCCGTCCGAGCACCGCAAAATATTTGCCCCGCCGCCCGCAGGGGCAGCCGTCCTCCCCGAGCAGCACCCCCCAGTCCTCGGTGAGCAGGCTGTGCCCCGGGTAGGATTCCGGCAGGATCGACTGCACCTGCAAAATCCCCTCCTCCCCCGTTTCGCAGAGGGAGAAGTCGGACGCGCGGCGCACAAACAGGTCGGAAAAGGCGCTCACATGCAGGTGTCCCCGCTCGCACGCCATGAAGATCGACCCGGTCTGTTCCGCCATGCCGTAGTAGTCGTGCACCCGTCGCAGCCCGAACCCCTCCGCCAGCCGGCGGCGGAATTCCTCCGGGCCGACCGCGCGGTCGGCGAGTGTCTTCCAGCCGCCGCCATGGATCAGCACGCCGTTTTGGAAGTCCCAGGCGCGGCCGCTTGCCGCGAGCGCCTCGAAGAACTGCCAGACGAGAAAGGTAAAGCCGAAGAGCAGAAACGGTTTCCCGCCGTATGTTTCGAGAAACGCGGACACCGCGTCAAGATCGGGGCGCATGTCGTCCCCAAGCGCCCACGTCCGGCCGCGCCCGAAGCTGGCGAACCCCGCCACCCCCGCCGCGCGCGCCGTGAACCGGCCGCCGCGCAGCACCGACGGGCAGTCGATCACGAGCATCGGCAGGCGGTCGGGCCCGATGAAGTCGGAGACGATCGCCGCCAGCGCGCGGCGCTGGCCGTCGGCGGTCGGCCCGTCGAGATAAATTTTCGAGGGGACCTGCCCCGAGGTCCCCGACGAGGTCACGACCCGCGCCACCTCCCCGGGCGGCACGCTGCAAAGCTCGAGGTTCTTGAAGAGCCCCACCGGCAGGAATGGAAACTCCTCCGGCGCGCGCGCCGACGCGGGATCGAAGCCGAGCGCGTCGAGGATGTTCCGATAGGGCGGGCACCGCCTCCGGTGGGAGGCGGTCAGATCGGCGAGCGCCTCTGTAAAGCATCTTTCCTTTTCATCCGGTGCAAGCCCGAAAGGCGGGGCCTCCCACAGCCGGTCCGCCGCGCTCACGGCGCCTCCTCCAGCTCGCGGTAGAGGATTTTGCCCGCGCCGCTGCGTGGGATCTCCCGCACATACCGCGCGCTGACCGCCCGCCGCCGCACCCCCAGAAGCTCCGCGAGCCGGTCCGCCGCCCGCTCGGGCAGCGCGGGGTCGGTCAGGCAGACGCAGAGCGCGTCGTCCCTCCCGAAGCAGGCGCAGTCCACGCCGGGAAACTGCTCCTTCACGAGCCGTTCGCACCCGTCGAGGCTCACCCGGCTTCCGAAGAGCTTGATAAACCGCTTTTTGCGCCCCACGATCGTGTAGAAGCCCTCCTCGTCACGGGCGGCCATGTCGCCGGTCAGCAGCACGCCCCGCCGCTCGTCCCCCTTCGCGAGGTCGGCGGCGCACTCGGCGTAACCCATCGTCACGTTGTCCCCCTCGTAGCGAAGCTCCCCCACCTCGCCGGGCGAATCGATCGCGGCGCCGTCCACGTCGAGCAGGGTGAATCTCCCGCCGGGGATCGCGATCCCCATGCAGCCGCGCTTTTCAAGCGCGCGCTCCCAGGGCAGGTAGCCCATCCGCGCGGTCGCCTCGGTCTGCCCGTACATGACATAGAACCGCTTGCCGTGTGCGTCGGCATAGCGCGCGCAGGTCTCGTGCAGCTCGGGCGGCAGCTTGCCGCCCGCCTGGGTGAAATAGCGCAGGCTCGGCAGCTCCATGCCGAAGAAGCCGACCCGCTTCAAAATTTCATAGGTGTAGGGCACGCCGCCGAAGCTCGTCGCCTCCCGCTCCCGGAAGAGCGCCCAGAATTCCGGCTCCACGACGCTGCGCCCGGTCAGGATGAGCGACGCGCCCGCCAACAGGTGGCTCTGGACGATCGAAAGGCCGTAGGTGTAGTTCATCGGCAGCGTCGTGATCGCGCGCTCCTCCTCCCCGATTTCAAGGTAGCGGACGATCGCGCGCGCGTTCGATTCGATGTTGCGGCGGCTCTGGCGCACGAGCTTGGGGCTGCCCGTCGACCCCGAGGTCGTCAGCAGCAGCGCGAGGCCGGGGTGCATGGCGGGCGGGGCCTCCCCCCTCCCGAGCAGCACATAGCCCTCCATCGAGAGGAGGCGCTTTGTCCCGGGGAAGCCCCCGGCCATCCGCTCGGGCAGCCAGAGGAAGCCGGGCCGGTAGGTCTCCAGCAGGCCGTCGAGCAGCTCCCGGTGCATTCCCGCGTCGAGCAACAGCGGCACCGCGCCGCCCGACAGGAACCCCGCGTAGCCGCAGAGCGCCCCATAGCTGTTTTCGCAGAACGAAAAGACGAGCGGCCGCCCCGGCGTACACGCCGCGACGCGGGCCGCGTCGGCGCACAGCCGCCCGTAGGAGTAGACCTCTCCCCCCTCCCCGTAGGCCGCGGGGCGGATGGGGGGCCTTTCGTCAATCCCAAAGATCATGGCGCGCCCTCCTTTTTCAGAATGTGACGCCGTATTTCCCCAGAATCTCCTTGCCCCGCTCGTAGGTGTTGAGCGCCATTACGTCGGGGGAGGAGATCGAGATGTCGAACGCCTCCTCGAGCCGGACGACCAGGTCCATATGCCCGACCGAATCCCAGTTCTCGTTGCGCCGGTAGACGAGCGATTCGCCCAGCTCCTCTTTTTTGACGCCGAGCGCCTGCACAAAGGCCCGGTCGTATTTCTCCAGATTGGTCATGGGTGTTTGCCTCCCCTTTTAAAAAAGCCCGTATGGCCTGCATACGGGCTTTTTTCTCAGAATTTGCAGTGGAACCGGCGTTCGTACTCCTCGATGAGCTCCGGCCGCGCGTCGGGATGCGCCACCCCGATCAGCTCGCGGGCCCGCTCCCGCAGGGTCTTGCGCTTGAGCTGCGCGATGCCCTGCTCGGTGACGACATAGTCCACGTCGTACCGCGAGGTCGTAACCGCCGCGCCGTGGTCGATGAAGGAGACCACCTTGGACACGCCGCCCTTGGCGGTCGAGGGCATCGCCATGATCGTGCGGCCGCCCCTGGACATGTTCGCGCCGCGCACGAAGTCCACCTGGCCGCCGACGCCCGAGATCTGCTTGAGTCCCACCGAGGTGGAGACCACCTGCCCCATCAGGTCCACCTGCACGCAGGAGTTGATCGAGACGAGGTTGTCGTTCTGGCAGATGACGCGCGGGTCGTTGACGTAGTCGACCGGCAGCATCTCGACCTCGGGGTTGTTGTCCACGTAGTCGTAGAGGCGCCGGGTGCCCATCAGGAAGGTGGCGACGCTGCGGCCCCTGTGGATGTTCTTGCATTTATTGGTGATGACGCCCGCCTCGACGAGCTCGACCACGCCGTCGGAGAACATCTCCGAGTGGATGCCGAGGTCGTTTTTCTCCTTGAGGAAGAGCAGCACCGCGTCGGGGATCGCGCCGATGCCGAGCTGGAGGCAGTCGCCGTCCCGCACGAGGGAGGCCACGTTCTCGCCGATCGCGCGCTCCACGTCGGTGATCTTCGGCGGAGCCAGCTCGATGACGGGGGTGTCCGCCTCGATGATGCAGTCGATGTCCTTCACGTGGATGAAGCTGTCGCCCAGCGTGCGGGGCATGTTCCGGTTGATCTGCGCGATCACGAGGTCGGCGCACTCGGCCGCGGGCTTGGTGTAGTCGACCGAGATGCCGTAGCTGCAATAGCCGTGCTCATCCGGCGGGGAGAGCTGGAGCAGGACGACGTTCGGATGCAGGCGGGTGCGGAAGAGGTCGGGGATCTCGGAGAAGAAGACCGGGGTGAAGTCCCCCCTGCCCTCCGCGATCGCCTTGCGGGTGGTGCCGCCGAGGAAAAGGCTGTTGTGCCGGAAATTCCCGGCATATTCGGGCTGGCAGTACTCCGCCTTGCCCATGGCCACCATGTGGACGATCTCCACATCGCGGTAGGCCGCCGCGTTTCTCACCATCGCGTCGGAGAGGAGGGTCGACTCGCCCGTCGCGTGGGTCACGACGACACGATCGCCCGATTTGATCCGCTTCACCGCCTCGTCCGCCGTGGTGAGCTTCTGCCTGTAAAGTTCCTTCCAATCCATGGTGTGTGTCACTCCTTATCACTCTGCGCCGCGAGCAGCGGGCGCAGGAGCCTGTCATAGTCGGCGGGGCTCGTCAGCACGACGGCGCCCAGCCGCGCGGTAAGCCCGGCGCGTGACGCGCACGCGGCCGGGCACCCGCAGATGATCGCGGCCACGTCCGCCGGTTCCTCCGCGCGGACGATCCGCACGCCGGGGAAATCGGCGCGCAGCCGCTCTGCCAATTCGGTTCGTTCGTAGCGCGGGTTGCAGCCCCCGCAGTATTTCACCGCGACGATCATCCGTGCCTGCGCGCCAGCAGCTCCCGCGCCTCGGCCAGAAGCCCGTCGCTCACGCCGCCCAGAAGCAGCACTTGGCTGACCTCCGGGACCTGGGCGCGCACCTCCTCCGCCACGAGCATCTGCGCCGTCAGCGACGCCGAGGGGCAGCCGGCGCACTGCCCGATGAGGCGCACGCGCAGCACGCCCTCCCCGTCGCAGTCCACCAGCTCGATGTCCCCCTGGTGCAGCGCCAATTGCGGGCGCACCCGTTCGTCAAGGACCCGTTCGATCCTGTTTACAAGCTCCATACGCCGTTCCCCCAGCATGACCGGTCCATTATTCGGTGATATGGGCGATCTTCTTCGCCAGCTTCTTCTTCATCGCGAGGTTGCCCTGGCGCGAAATCATGATGCGCTGCGCCTGCGGCGAGCCCGCGCCGTGCATCGACTCGGTGCGGTAGCCGACGGCCGCCGTGCCGAGCGAGAGGTTCTCGATGAGCCGCAGGATGCGCAGGCGGTTCTCGGTCGAAACGTCCGCCACGCCGCGCAGGTATTTGTCCACATAGGGTCCGAGCTTTCCGTCGCGGAAGTCCGCCTCGCTGGGCGCGGTGACCATGAGCCCGCCCGCGATGTCCTCCGCCAGCCGCACGATCTCATAGGGGAAGCGGGTGACGTTCTGCTTGCAGACGTTGGCGAGCAGCAGGTCGATGATGTAGTTGCCGCTCTCGGTCGGGTGGCCCTCGGCCGAGCAGGCGATGCCGCAGCAGTAGAGGGTCTCGTTGAGGTGGGTCATCTCGATGAGCTTATCCTTGATGTGGCTGGCGCGCGCCGCGCCGTTGTAGTCGGCCGCAACCGCCGCCGCGCCGATGAGCACGTCGCCCACGCCGACCTTGCAGCCGCCGTAGCTCTGGCGGTGGTAGCCCGCGAACCGCTCGACGAGCATGCCCGCGTACTCCGCCTCGCCGCACATGAAGATGCGGTCGTTGGGGACGAAGACGTTGTCGAACACGACGAGCGCCTCGACACCGCCGAACTCGGCGTTGCCGACGTCCATCTCGCTGCCCTCCCGCTTACGGGTGTCGCAGCTCTGGCGGCCGATGACCATGAAGATGCCCTTGGTGTCCACCGGCACCGCGAAGGAAACCGCGTAGTCGCTGTCGTCCGGGCCCATCGAGCAGGTCGGCATGACGATGACTTCGTGGGAGTTGATGATGCCCGTCTGGTGGGCCTTGGCGCCGCGCACGACGATGCCGTCCGGACGGCGCTCGACGATGTGCAGGTACATGTCGGGATCGGCCTGCGCGTGCGGCGCAAGCCCGCGGTCGCCCTTCGGGTCGGTCATCGCGCCGTCCACCGTCAGGTCGTTCTCCTGGCAGTAGAACATGAAGTTCTTAAAGTTCTCGAAATAGTGGGTGCCGTACTTCTGGTCCATCTCATAGGTGGTGGAGTACTCGGCGTTGAACGCGTCCATACCCACGCAGCGCTGGAAGCAGGCCGCGGTCTGCTGGCCGAGCAGACGCTGCATCTTGACCTTCTTGATGAGGTCCTCGGTGCTGCGGTGGATGTGGGTGAAGCGGTTGATGCGCTTGCCCGTCTCGGGGGATACCGCCGTCATGATGTCCTCATACTCGGGCATCTGCGCAAGATCGTAGGTCATGCGCACCGAGTTGAGGGAGGGGCGCAGGATGGGGTCGTCCACCGGATTCTCCACCCGTTTGCCGAACATGTAGATCTCCATATTGAGTTTGCGGATACTCTCGATATATTCTTCGCCCGTCATGAGTGCCATTGCCCTAGTTCCTCCCTTTTTTCAAAGCTCAATAAAGCTCCCCGTAAATTTTGCGAACCCGTTCCGCGTCGAGCGGCACGAAGTTGTTGCCCATCAGGCGGCCCTGCGTGGTCATGACTGCTTCGGTGAAGGTGTCGAGGTCCTGCACCGTCACGCCGTACTCATGCAGCGCCTTCTTGGGCAGCACCTGGTTTAAGAGCTCCTCGAGCTTGTCGTACACCTCGCCCACGCCGCAGCCGAGCAGATCCGCCAGGTAGCCGTTCATCACCGCGATCTCGCCGTCCTGCTTGATCTCCATGTAGTTTTTCAGCACGCCGGTGAACATCGCGTAGTTGCTCTCGCCGTGGGGGACGTGGTAGGTGCCGCCGAGCGGATAGCTCATCGCGTGCACCGCGGCGCAGCCGGCGGTCCCGAACGCGAGGCCCGCGTAGTTGGAGGCGATCAGGAAGTCCTCCATCAGGCCGCCGAGGACCTCGCGGCCCTCCTTCACCAGCTTCTGGTAGCTGCGGATGATCATCTCGATCGCCTTGTAGCCGAAGAGCTTGGTGTAGGCGGTCGCCTTGGGCGACAGGCTCGACTCGACCGCGTGCACGAGCGCGTCGATCGAGCTGGTGGCGAACACGCCGAACGGCAGGCTGCTCAGGAGCTCGGGCACAAGCACCGCCGCGTCCGCGAACATCTTCTCGCTCGCCAGGCCCATCTTGGTGCCGATGCGGGTGCGGTTGATGATCGAAATATTGGTGACCTCGCTGCCCGTTCCGCAGGTCGTCGGGACGATGACCAGCTCATGGCGCTTTTCGAGGTTCGCGACGTTGTCGTACAGCGCGTCGACGGGGCCGCCGTCCGAAACCGCCAGCACCTTCGCGATGTCGATGACCGTGCCGCCGCCGATCGCGATGATCCGCTTGCAGCCCGTCTTCACCGCGTCCGCCGCGATCGCGTCGACCATGACGTCGGTCGGCTCGCCGGCGCCGTATTTTTCCTGGAAGATCGTATGTACCGGCAGGTTCAGCTTCCCGAAGTAGGGGTTGAAGATGTACTCGTTCGTGAGCACGAGGTCGTTTTCGCCCAGCTTGAACGCCTCCGCGAATTCCGCGCAGCTTGCGAACTTGTGCAGCTCCGGTTTCACGATAATCAATTTCATACTTGTGCGCTCCTTTTCCATTTTACGGATAACGAGGGAAAACAGAGCCGATCTTTTCAGTTCAGCCCTGTTTTCCCGTGTGGCCGACGAAAGATGCGGTATCCCGTTAAGGGATGTTACGCCGCCGTAGCCTTTCTGTTTTTGAAGCGGACGACCGACTCGCTGCCTTCGACGACAGCCCAGACGATGATGCCGACGAGAAGCGCCTGCGCGGGGGTGAAGAAGGTCAGCGCCGCGGCGATGACGCAGGCGATGCCGCGCTCGTTGGCGGTGGTGGCCATACGCATGCCGATGTTGCCGCAGGCGAAGCACTGGACCGCCATCGTGATGCCGAAGAAGATGGCGAACGCCGGCTTGATGAGGGTGACGAGCGGCAGGATCATAACCGCGATCACAGTGGACGCGCGGAAGGTGCAGACGCCGCCCCAGTATGTACGCATGGTCTTGTAGCCGCGTTTGTAGCGCTCGGTGATGGTCAGCAGGCCGGAAGCCCACAGCGGGCCGCACATCGGGACCCAGGGGGCGAACACGGACATGATGCCGTTACGCAGGAAGCTGACGAGGTTGGAACGGCCGGCGTCGAAGATGACGATTTCGTCCGGACGGGCCGCCGTGGCCTCCGCGACGACCTCTTTCGCGAGGACGAAGTCGGAGAACGCGATGATGTAGGTGGTCAGCGCCGACGGGATCGCCGCGAGGAAGAAGCTCATCTCGGGGAAGCCGATTCCGAAGATGGTGAAGTGCTCCATCACGAAGCCGAAGCTGAGCGGGGTGAGTCCCCACTGGATCTGGGGCATCGGAATTTCACGCAGCAGGATGGGCGCCAGGATGATCGCGAAGAGCTGTGCCGGGACGACGCCCTGGTTACGAACCAGCCTCCAGAAGTTCGAGGTCCTTGCCTTGCGCTCGAAGGAGGGGTTGAACAGGAACAGGTAGGACAGCAGGCAGGCGATCGCGACCGTCCAGGGGGCTGCGGGCATACGGGCCTGGAAGACGTTGACGCCCGCCGTGATGCCGGCGCCGAGCACGATGCCCGCTTTGATGGACATCGGGACGCATTCCACCAGTTTCCGGCCGATGCCGGTCGCGCCCATGATCAGGAAGCAGAGGGCGACAAGCATTTGCAGCGCAATCATTGCCTTAATTCGATCGACGTTGCCGGTGGCGTAGTCGGGGATGCTCCACTGCTCGAGGAACTTCAGCGTCAGCGGAAGCGCCGGGGTGATCCAGCCGGGGACCACGGGGTCGCCCAGCAGGGAGGGCAGGTAGTAGCAGACCGCGTTGAGAACGCCGAAGGTCAGCGCCATCAGGAACGCGCCGTTCTCGGTGAGGCCCAGGGCGGCGATGTTCGCCGGCTCGTTGAGGCCGAAGGTGGTCATCGTGGTGGTGACGCCCGCGCCCAGGCAGGCGACGCCGAGGAACATGGCGGCGGCACACTCGGTCCACTGCCACTCGTGGTGGATCAGGGGAATACGGATTTTGAACGGGCCAAACTTGATTCCGGGCTGTTCCTCACCATAGCCGCGTTTTTTAAGCGGGAACTTTTCGGTCATGAAGCCCTCTGGGACAACGTTGGTCTTCTCGGTTGTCTCGGTCACTGACAATCTCCTCCTTTTGTCTCTTTCGGGTCGCCGCCGGGCCGGTGCGCGCGTTTCCGGCCCCGGGCGCCCAACAATGGACACAAAACAGCCTCGCACAATCTTGCCGCTGTGCGCCTGTCTTTTCACGCTTATTATATCGGCTTTGAACCCGAAAGTAAATAAAAAAAGTCCTGTTTATGAAAAGATTGTGAATGTTGTTTTATTTTTAACACGTCATTTTATGCATTTTTGTTGTGCGTTTTTAACAAATAATTGCGGCAATTATCGTCCGATATATATGAAAATCCCCCAGTCCGTTGCAATTTCGCAACAGATTGGGGGATTTCGCCGGGGGAAACAAGCCCTATTTCCCGGAAATTTTGTTGCATAAACGCAACATCAATCAAAACTGCAACAATTTACTGCGCGTCCCGCTTGCGCCTGCGGACGAAGGTGGAGGGATCGAGCCCCAGGCTTTTGGCCGCGTCCCGGACGTTCCCGAACCGCGCGTAGGCCCGGTCGAGGTAGCTGCGCTCCACCTGCCGCAGGATCGCGCGCAGGTCGACCGGCTCGGTCAATTCGGCCAGGTCCTCGTCCTCCAGCCGGATCTCGTCCGAGATCGGCAGGTCCTCCAGCTCGATCGGGTTGCGCCCGCTGAGCACGATCGTCCGTTCGACGACGTTGTGCAGCTCCCGCACGTTGCCCGGCCAGTCGTAGCTCTTGAGCCCGAGCAGCGCGGTCTGGGAGAACTTCTTCTTCATATTGTATTTTTTGTTGAGCTCCGACGCGAAGAACTGCACGAAGGGGATGATGTCCTCCCGCCGCCTGCGCAGCGGCGGCACCTCGACCGGAAGGGCGTTGAGGCAGTAGTAGAACTCCTCCTGCAGCTTCTTTTCGGCGGTCAGCTGCTCGAGGTCGTGGGAGGTCGACGCGAGCACGCGCGCGTCGACCCGGACCGGGTCGGGCGAGCCCACCCGGGTGATCGTCTTTTCGTGGATGAGGCGGCAGACCTTCATCTGGATGTCGGGGGGCAGCTCGCCCACCTCGTTCAAAAAGATCGTGCCGCCGCTGCCCGTCTCGAAGAGGCCGGGGCGCACCTCGCCGTCGCGCGCGACCCCGAAGAGCTCCTCGTTCATCGTCTCGGGCGGGATCGCCCCGCAGCTCACGGTGACGAACTTCCCCTTCTTGCGGGCGGACTTGGAGTGGATGTATTTGGCGACCGTGCTTTTGCCGACCCCGCGCTCCCCCACGATGAGCACCGTCGCGTCGAGCGGCGCGAGCTTGTCCGCCGTGCGGATCGTCGCGATCGTCGCCGCGTCGACGGCGATCAGGTCCGGGCGGCTGCCCAGCCGGCGGCGCATCGCCTCCAGCTCATCCCGGTACTGCTTGGACTGCGCCCAGCTCTCCTCGAGCTGGCCCTTGAGGGCGTACATCTCGGTGACGTCGCGCACGTTGGTGACGACCATCACGATGTTGTTGTCCTGGTCGAAGGTCGGCGTCGAGGTGATGATCGCGCGCCGGCCCGTCTTGAAGGTCTGCTCGAGCGTCACCGAGGTGCCCGCCTCGATCGCGAGCAGGGTGCCCGAGCGGGAGATGACCCCCGTCGTCTCGAGGGTGCGCATGTCCTTGCCGAGCACCTCCTCGCGGCGCAGGCCGCTGATCGCCTCGTAGCTCTTGTTGATCATGAGGGTCACCGCGCTGCCGTCGGTGATGTAGATGCCGTCGAAGGAGGATTCGATGATCGCCTCGAGCCGGTCGCGCTCCATGAGGATGTCGCGCGGGTCGTCCCCCTCGGGGCGGTGCGATGGGATCAGATAGGTTTTTTCCCGCCGTGACAAGCCGGTCCCCTCCCCTCTGTGCTATCTGCCGCGGGCGGGGCGCTTTTTCTCCCGCTCGGCCGCCTCGCGCGCCGCGAGGTCGTAGTGCTTGCTGAGGGCGGAGAACTGCTCCCCCGCCCCGCCGGTGATCCGGCGCAGCAGGACCATGCGGTCGTCCCCCTGGTCGCGGAGGAAGCTGTCGAACGCCTGCTTGTCCGCCGCGGTGCGGATGTTTTCCAGATGCTCGCTCGCCGTCAGGAAGGTGCGCGCCTTGTGGAACAGGGCGGCGATCGGCTCGCGGAACTGGCTGTTCATCCGGCGGTGCCTGCCGCAGCGGTTCTCGATCTCGAGCATCGCATCCATCATCTCGTCGTAGAGCTTGACCACCTTGCCGCCGCTCGCGCGCTCGATGACCGTGCGGATCGCCTCCGGCTGCTCCCTGAGCGGGAGCGGGCGCACCGCGTCCCCCTCCCCGCGCTCGACCGCGAGCTCCGCGGCGGGCGGCCGCGCGGAGACGTGGTTGGAGATCTTTACGTAGGCGAACGCGAACCTGTCCACCGCTTCGCGCAGGCCGTGCTGCTGCTTTCTGCTGAAATAGAAGCAGAGGACGATCGCCGCGATCATGACGATATAGCCGATCCGGATGAAAATTTCCATGCTGTATCCCCTCAAATCAATTCGTCGTTGGGCCCCCGCGGGCCTGCCCGGGACTTGCGCAACCCCGGCGGGTGTGGTATGCTTTTGGAAGCAACGCGGCCGGGCCTCCCGGCCGGATAAGGAGTGGTCCTTCCATGAAAAACGTCAGCGGCACCCGTTCCCGGCCCGTCGTCTCCACCGCGCTCTTTCTCGCGGCCGTCCTGGGGCAGGTCTGGTTTTGGCGTAAACTGCTCTTCGGCGGGTCCCTCGCCGGACAGCCGCCCGTCCTCTACGCCGAGCTGGCCTTCCTGGCCGTGATCCTGGCGCTCGCCCTGCTCACCGCGCGCCCGCGCGGGCTGGGCGGGAAAAAACGCTGCGCCGCCGCGCTCGCGGGCTTTGCGCTCTACGCCGTCTTCAACGTCGTCAACATCCGGCAGTTCGCCGCCTTCAACATGACTTCCTCCGACTCGTCCTATGAGAGCCTCGGCCCCGCGCTCGTGGCGCTCAAGCTCTTCATCGTGCTGGCGGGCGTCATCGCCGCCATGCCGGTCGCGCCCGCGCCCGACGGGCGCGAATACGCCGACCGCCTCATGACCGCCGCCCAGCGCCAGAGCGCCGAGTGGGCGAAAGCGGGCGCGAAGGGCGCGCAGAAGGACCTGCAAAAGACGATCGACAGCCTGCGGGGGCAGCTCTCCGCCGAGGAGCTCGCCGCGCTCCTCAAGGACCTCCAGGGCGGCGCGAACGCCGGCGGGCCGGCGGACGCGCAGGCCCCCGCCGGGGAGCCCCCGCGGGAATAATTCTCCGCGCGGCATGATCCGCGCCGCCGTGCGGCGCGGATTTTTTGCGTCACCGCGGAGCTACCTACCGCGTCCCTGCTCCTCCGTGCTCTTGGCGTCCCGCTCGTTGCGCCGGAAGGCGACCCCCACGCAGGCGAGCACCAGCAGGTTCGCGAGCCAGATGCCCCAGTTGTAGACCGCGACCGAACGCACCAGGTTGACGAGCACCGTCACGATCGCCGCGATGTAGTAGATCCGGCTGAGCAGCAGGGAGGACTTCCCCGTCTTTGCCGTGATGACGAGATTCGCCGCGAATGCCAGCAGGATGAACGCCACCCCTCCGAAAACAAGGTAGAGCGCATAATCGACCCAAGCCATTGTGTTTCCCCTTTTCCTTTGTTTGCCGCGGGCGCGCCCGCGGTTTTCCCGCGGCGTCCCGCCGCGGAATCACTTCCAGTATAAACGAAAATCCCCCCGGTGACAACCCGCTTTCCGAATCCGGCGCAAAATCCCCCGGGCAGATGGAAGGGGCGGCCGCTTTTAAGCGGCCGCCCCTTTCGATGCTGGCGCCCCGCCCGAGGAGGCGGCGGGGCTATTTGCAGTGGATTTCGCACCAAAGCTCCTGGATGGGCGGGATCTTCTCCCGCATACCGGGCGCGAGCAGGCTCCAGAGGATCCCCCTGGTGGGCTTGGGGAATTCGTTGCGGGTCTTGATGACGCGGGTGGGGGTGACGATGTAGTCGATCGCCGTGTCGTAGACGCGCACCTCGACGTCCACGTCGACGACCTGGCAGTCGTGCCCAACCGCGAAGACGGGGGTGTCAGTGTCCACGACCCCCTTGGTGTAGAACATCGCCCATTCGAGGTCGAAGTAGCCGTGCCCCTTGCCGAAGCGGATGCCGCTCGGCGTGATGGCCGACGCGCCCGTCACGAGCATGTCGATGTGCTTAATCTTTTCGGCGATCTCCCGGAGGGTGATGAACTTCCAGTACCGCTGCACGCCGTCGAGGGTGGAGGCGAGCTCCTCCTTGCCCTCGGGCACGCTGCCCGGCGCGATGAGGAAGACCCCCCGCTCGATGCCGTAGTTGGTCATGAGGATCGTCTTTTTGTCGCGGATCGCCCGCTCCCGGAAGGTCTCCAGATTGTTGTCGGGCGTGATGAAGACGACCTCGCTGTTCCTGTAAATCTCCGTCGCGCAGAGGTTCTCCGCGCAGAGATCGCTTCCCTCATAGTCCGCGATGAACTCGCTGAACTTCCAGCTGAAGCGGGAATCGGGGCGGGCCACCTTGCGCAGCTCCTCCCAGATCAGCGGGCGCGCCGCCTGCGCATCCATCTTTTCCATCCTTCCGCCTCCTCAATTCCGGGCGGCGCAGGCCGCCATCTCATGTGCGAGCGATCGCAGGTCGAAATGGTTGGCCGCCTCGATCGTGTCATAATAATAGGAGTCGTAGGCCGGCGCGCCGTTGAGCGCCCCGACGATATAGCCCGCCATCGCCGCCACCGTGTCGGTGTCGTTGCCGATGTTGACCGCCGAGAAGATCGTCTCGAGCGGGTGGCCGTTGGTGGACATGACCAGCCCGAACACGCAGGGCACCGCCTCGGAGACATGCAGGCCCGCGCCGACCACGTCGCCCAGTTCAAGCATCGCGCGCTCATAGTCGCCGCAGTGGCGCAGGCCGATCTCCGCCGCGAGGGAGATGCGCTTTTCAACCGACGGGCCCGCCAGCTTCTTCGCGAAGCCGCGCGCCAGCCGCATCCCCTCCCGCGCGCCGTAGAGGCCCGCGTTCACGATGTCGACGGCGTTCCTGCCCTCGACCATCGCGCAGCTCACCGCTGCCGCGATCGCGCAGCCGCCCGAGATGGCGAGGTCGTTGTCGTGGGTGACGCGGATGATCGTCACCGCGTCCGCCACCGCGCGGTCGAGGTCCCCCGGATGGAGCATCCCGACCGGGCCGATCTTCATGCCCGCGCCGTTGGTCGCCTTGGCGTTGTCGCAGGCGAGGAAGCTGTAGCCCTCGGCGGGCGTCTCCCCCTTGAGGCGGGCGATGCCCGCGCGGGTGGTCGGGCCCGCGTAGTTGTCAAAGTACTCGGGGTGCTCCGACCAGGTCAGCACCGAACGCTCGGCCACCCCCCGGTCGATCTTCCCGCCGTTTTTGACGATCTCCCGCGCCGTGTAGTAGGCGAGGGAAAAGTCGTCGGTGACGTAACCAGCCACGGCCCCGCGCGCGAAGGTATCCTCCGGCGCCTGGCGGAATTCCCGCACGTAGCCGCCGAATTTCTCCCTGATCAGTTCGGGGGTGCGGGTCTCGGTCGCGGCGCCCATCGCGTCTCCGATCGCGCCGCCGAGCAGCGAGCCCAAAATTCTCTCTTCCAATGTCATTTGTCGCACTCCTTCCATCTAGTCCTGATCTGAAAAACGGATACCCTGCGCGCGCAGGAGCCGTTTTGCCGCCGCTTCGTCCGCGAGCCCCGTCCGGGAGCCCACCTGCTGGATCTGAATCGCCGCGGCGGCCGTGGCGAGCCATGCGCACCGCTCGAGGGGGTATTCCCTCGCAAGGCAGGAGACGAACACCGCGTTGAAGGTGTCCCCCGCCCCGGTGGTGTCCCGCACCGGCACCCGGAACGCCGGGACCGCGAAATGCGCCTCCTTCGTGAAGACCTCGCAGCCCGCCGCGCCCCGCGTCACAACGACGATCTCGGGGCCCTGGGCGAGCATCTCCCTTGCCCCGCGCTCAAGGTCCCGGTGCCCGACGTAGCAGGCGAGGCCCTCCTCGTTGGGGAAGACGATGTAGGCGAGGGAAAGCGTCTCCGCCTTCTGCTCGGGGGTCATCCGGTCCGACTCCGGCTCGAAGTCGAGGGAGACGCGCACCCCGCGCTTTTTCGCCTCGCGCCCCACCGGCAGCACAAGGTGCGGGTAGGTGCCGATCATGTGCACGTATTTTGCCTCGGCCAGATAGTCGAAGTCCACCTCCTCCGGATAGGGGGAGATCGCCGCCGTCTGGCAGATGGACATGGATTTTTCCCCGCTCGCGTCGAGGTTGGTCACTGTGAAATAGGTGTCCTCCCCCGGCCGCACGATGCTGTGGGAAATATCCACGCCCCGTTTTTCCAGGTCCCCGAGGGTGAGCCGGCCGAAGTCGTCCTCCCCCACCGAGACGACCGCGCCGCACTTCGCGCCGAAGGCCGCCGCCGCCGAGAGGTAGTTTGCGACCATGCCGCCGGGGAACTTCCCGAGCATCTGGCCGAGCACCTTCTCATCGTGCCCGGGGATGTGGTCCACCTTGAGCATGATATCGATATCCGCGTCGCCGACGCCGATGATGTCGAACATGCCGCCGCCTCCTTTCCGTCTATGCCCGCGCCCGCTCGACCTGCTCCATGTAGCGGCGCGCGCGGTCGGGGTTCACGGGGTTGAGCAGGTCGCCGTCCTTGATCCACGCGCCCACGCACACCCCGTCGAACTGCTGGAGCAGCTCGTAGACGTTGTCGCCCGTCGACCCGCCGCCGAGAATGATGGGGGCGTCCCCCACCTTCGGGCGCGTCCGCGCGACCATCTCGAGGCTCTCCCGCGCGTTTTTGCCGCAGAGGAAGAGCCCGTCCGCGAAGCACTGGCAGACTGCGTCAAACGCCGCGTCCTCCACCGGCTTGGGGCAGATCTGCACCGCGTGCGGCTCGTAGACGTCCGCGTAGACGGGCATTTTGGAGCCGAGCTTGCGCTTGAGCCGGGTGATTTTCGCGCACTGCCCCTGCAAAATGCCCGCGGAGGTGACCTCCGCGCCGACGTAGGCGTGCTCGACGCGGACGAAGTCCGCGCCCGCCGCCTCCGCCACCGCGAGGGAGGCGCAGCCGTCCCAGATCATCAGCACGCCGAGGATCTGGTCCGGGAATTCCCGCCGGATCGCGCCCGCGAGGTGGGTCATGTAGGCCACCGCCTCGATGGAGGACGCCTCCAGCACGGGGATGTCGTTAAAGTTCTGGAGGATCACGCCGTCGTAGCCGTAACGGTCGTAGACCGCGACCTCCTCTAGCAGCTTTTCGGTGATCGTGCCGATGCTCTCGCCGCCGTGGCGGAAGCTGCCCGGCAGGGCGAGCGGCTGCGCCATGCCGATGGCGATCTTCTCTTTTCCGCGGAACATCATTCGTCCTCCCCTTCGATCTTCGCGATGTACCTCAGGCTCATGCCGAACATCGCCGCCGGCGGGATGACCCCCAGCTCGGTGATGTACCCGGTGATCTCCGCCGGCCCGACGATCGCGAGGTCGGGGCAGCAGAAGTCGGTCGCCGCCCGCATCTCCTCCGGCCAGGCGGCCGCGAGGTACCGCGCGAGGTCGCGGCCGAGCTCCTTCTTGCGCCGCCCCTCGATCCCCCGCATGTTGACCTTGATCATCGCGGTCGGCACATAGAGGGGCTTGCCGAAGCGGGCGCAGAGGATGGCGACGAGGTCGGAGCCCACCGTGTTGGCGGCGCTGCCGTCGGGGAAGAAGGTCTCCGCCCCGATGAACGCCACGTCCGCCTTCCGGGTGAAGGCGGCCAGCGCCGCGTCGGGGAAGAAGACGGGGCTGTGCCCCAGCTTCAGCGCGTTCACCACGAAGGGGCGGCCCCCGTCGAGCGCGCGGCTCTCGGGGACGTAGACGGTCATCTTTTTGCCGTGCTCGGCGGCCGTCTCCATCATCGCGTTGACCGTGCTCGAATAGTCGAAGACGAGCATCGAGGAGAGGTCCTCCAGCACGTTCCAGCCGTATTCCTTGATCTTTTCGATCCAGCCGGCCGACATCGCCTCATAGTTCCCGTGCGCCTTCAGAAGGAATTCCCGCGTCCGCTCCAGCGGCTCGGACGCATAGGCGTCCAGCCCCTTCGTCATGATCCGCATGGCGGTCAAAATCGCGTGGCTCGACTCCCCGCGCAGCTCCCCGAAAAAGCCGGAGAGCTCCTTCACCCGCGCCACCAGCTCCGCCGAATCGAGCCCGCGGGCCGGGGCGTTCTCCGCCAGATCCCGGTACATCCGGCCGATCCCGTAGATGTTCGGGCTCGCGCCCAGCTTGCGGGTCAGCACGATGTCGTCAAAATGTTCCGCGCCCTCCGGGGACAGCCATTCCCGCAGGCGCTCCGCTCTGTTATCCATTCTTACCTCCGTCCGATACCGGCGCCTACGCGTCGATATCCGCATGTTTTGCTTTTTTGATGTTCGCCACGAAGAGCACCAGGATCGTCGCCGCGTAGGGCAGCGTCATGACGATCTGGGAGGGCACGCCCATGTTCTGGAACCCGATGGTCAGCGCGTCCGCGTAGGCGAAGAGCAGGCAGGAGAGCGCGACCTTCACGGGGTTGCCCTTGCCCACCATGATCGCCGCCACCGCGAGGAAGCCCCGCCCGGCCGACATGTTCTCCGCGAACATCGATACGCCGCACAGCGGCAGGAACGCCCCCGCGAGCCCCACGAACACCCCTGTGATGAGGGTGGCGATCCAGCGGTAGCCGAGCACGTTCACGCCCGCGGTCTGGGACGCCTTCTCGTTGATGCCGACCCCGCGCACCCGCAGGCCGAAGGGGGTCTTGTACATGACGACGGCCGCCGCCGCCACAAAGACGAGCGCGAAATAGACGAGCACGTTCTGGTGGTTGAGGACCGCGTCGAGGTAGGGCAGCCGCAGGAAGGGGATGTCCAGCGCGGGGAAGCTCTGGATGTTGTTGTCGATGAACGCCCCGCGCGTGCCGAAGACGGTCGTCAGCAGCAGCGTCGTAAAGCCCCACGCGCCGCTGTTGAGCGCGATGCTCACGACAAGTCCGTTGGAGCCGAGGTGGAAGACGAAGAACCCGAACACCGCCGAGAAGACGAGCCCCGTCAGGATCCCGGCGAGCGCCCCCACGTAGGGGCTGCGGGTGAGGTAGCTGCCGAGCGTCGCGAAGAAGGCGGCGCTGAGCATGAAGCTCTCGAGCGCGATGTTGAAGACGCCGGCGCGGTCCCCGAAGGAGCCGCCCACCGCCGCGAGGATGAGGGGGGTGGCCAGCCGGAACATGGCGGCGAGCGTCACGGTGCTGAACATGACCTGGAGCATCAGACGGCGCCCCCCTTCTGTACGGCGCGGCGCCCGAAGCGCCCGCGGAAAAAGGCATAGATCTTCTTGTAGTCGATCGTGACGAAGAGGACGAAGAGCGCCTGAATCAGCACGACCGTCAGGCGGTTGGTGTTGGTGACGCGCTCCATGTGCAGCGCGCCCGCCTTCAGGACGCCCCAGAGGATCGAGACGAAGAGCACGCCGAAGGGGCTGTTCTTCGCGATCATCGAGATCATGATGCCGTCCCAGCCGAGGTTGTTGCTGAAACGGGAGACGAACCGCCCGTGCGAGCCGAGCACCTCCACGCCGCCGCACAGCCCCGCGACGAACCCGGAAATGAGAAAGATCGACAGGAAGGTGCGCACGACGTTGACGCCGCCCACCTTGGAAAAGCGCAGGTTTTCGCCCACCTGCCGCAGCTCGTACCCCTTGATCGTGTAGCGGTAGATGAACGCCACCACGATCACCACCGCGACCGCCACAAAGATGCCCGCGTTGGCGTAGGTGCCCTTGATGAGCACCGGCAGCTTGGCCGTCTCGTAGACGGGCGGGGTCTGTAAGGCGTTGGAGGCGGTGCTCGACGAGGCGCCGATCACCAGCACGGTGAAATACTCGGTCAGCAGGATGGCGATGTAGTTGAGCATCAGGGTGGTGATCATCTCGTCGATGCGGAAGAAGAGCTTGAGCACCGCCGGGATGAGCGCGTAGAGCAGCCCGCAGAGCCCCCCCACCAGCAGGCAGAAGAGCACGTGGACGACCGGCGGGAGCTGGACCAGAAAGCCCGCCATGGCGGCGGCGAAGCCGCCGAAATAGATCTGCCCCTCAATGCCGAGGTTGTTGACGCCCGACTTGAAGGCGACGACCGCGGCCATCCCCGTCATGACGCAGGGGATGATCCAGCGGATGGTATTCCCGATTTCGATGCGCCCGCCCAGCGCGCCCGACCAGATGGCCGACAGCGCCCGGACCGGGTCCTCCCCCTGGAAGGAGATGAGCCCCGCGCCGATCAGCATGACCGCCGCGAAGGCGAGCAGGTATTTGACGATCTCCGATTTCTTGTCCGCGAACGCCCTAAGCGCCGCGCTTGCGGCCGCTTTCATCCGCAGTCCCTCCTCCCGCCATGAGCAGGCCGATCTCCTGCTCGGTCAGTTCGCCCGCGTTCCCGCCGTCGAAGAGCCTGCCGTCGTACATGACGACGATCCGGTCGGAAAGCTCCATGACCTCGTTGAGCTCGTGGCTCACGAGCAGGATGCCGACCCCTTCGGACGCCAGCTCGATGATCTTTTTCCAGATGAACTCGATGGCGCCGATGTCGATCCCGCGGGTGGGGTCCTCGACGATCAGCAGCTTGTTTTTCTGTAAGAATTCCCGCCCGACGATCAGCTTCTGGATGTTGCCGCCCGAGAGGGTGCGCACCCTCGTCTCCAGCGTCGGGGTCTTGACGGCGAACTGCTTGACCACCTGCCCGGAAAAGGCGTCGATCTCCCTGCGGTCGAGCAGGAGCTTGCGCTTGAAGCCGTGGGCGATGTGGTAGCCCATGATGGCGTTCTGCCAGATGCTGCCCTCCACGTTCGCGCCCTCGCCCAGGCGGTCCTGCGGCACGTAGCCCACGCCGAGGCAGCGGCGCTCGCGGCAGCTTTTCGATGTGATGTCCGCGCCCTCGAAGAGCACCCGCCCCTCCTGCGCCTCGCGCAGGCCGAAGAGCGCCTCGACCAGCTCCTTCTGTCCCGAGCCGGCCACGCCCGCCACGCCGACGATCTCCCCGGCGCGCACCGCGAGGTCGACCCCCTTGACGCGCTCGTTGCCGTCGTTGTCCCGGACGTGCAGGCCCTTCACCTCGAGCACGGGGGCCGCCACCTGCTTTTCCACCTTCTGGGCGGTGAGGATGACCTCCCGGCCGACCATCAGGCTGGCGAGCGCGGCCTCGTCCACCTCGTCGGGGCGGACGTTGCCGGTGACCTCCCCGTTTTTGAGGACGGTGATGTAGTCGGAGATCTCCATGACCTCCTTAAGCTTATGGGTGATGAAGAGGACCGTCTTGCCGGTCCCCACGAGAAAGCGGATCGCGTCGAAGAGCCCCTCGATCCCCTGCGGGGTCAAAACGGAGGTCGGCTCGTCGAGGATGATGATGTCCGCGCCCTTATAGAGGACCTTGACGATCTCCACCTGCTGGAGCACCGCGACCGCGAGGCCCTTGACCTTCTCGTCGAGCGGGATGTTGAAATGGTAGGTGCGGCAGATCTCCTCGATGGCCGCGCGGGTCTTTTTGCGGTCGATGAAGATGCCGCCCCGGCGCTTTTCAAAGCCCATCATGATGTTGTCGAGCACCGTCAGGTCGGGAAAGAGCATGAACTCCTGGTAGACCATGCCGATGCCGTGGGCGCAGGCGTCCATCGGGCCCTTGAAAACAACCTTCTCGCCGTTGAGAAGGATGTCGCCGGCGTCCGCCTGGTAGATGTCGGAGATGATGTTCATCAGGGTGCTTTTGCCGGCGCCGTTCTCCCCGATGATCGCATGGACCGTCCCGCGCCGCACCTTGAGGTCGATGTTCTTATTCGCGGCGAGGGCGCCGAAATTCTTGCAGATGCCCCGCAGCTCCAATACGACTGGCTGCTCCGATTTCACTGTTCCACCTCCGGTCAGCAGCCGGGAGGGTTTCCCCTCCCGGCGATCGCCTCATTCAGACTATTTGGAGAAAACGTCCACCTTGCCCGTCTTGATGTCCTCCACGAGCTGGGAGACCTCGGTCTGGAGCTCCGCGGGGAGCTTGTCGAAGTCGCGCTGGTCGTAGACGCGGGAGTCGGTCTTGATGCCGAATTCCACGCGGCCCGCCGTGAAGTTGCCGGCGAGGAAGTCCTTGCCGGTCTTGTAGATCGCGCCGTCGATGTCCTTGAGTGCGCTCCAGAAGACGCAGGGGTCCACGTCGCCCTGCCACTCGTCGACGCCGATGCACTTGATGCCGGCCTCGCCGCACGCCTTGATGACGCCCATGCCCGACTGGTTGGCCGACTGGAAGATCACGTCCACGCCGCGGTCAATGATGATCTTGGCGGTCTCCTGGCCCTTGACGGGGTCGCTCGGGTCGCCGGTGAAAGCGGACTCCACGACGATGTCGGGGTTGGCGTATCTGGCGCCGGCGGTGTAGCCGTCGCGGAACCGGGTGATGGTCGGGTGGTCGGTGTGGCCGATCCAGCCGAGCTTGCCCGTCTCGGTGGTCTTCGCCGCGACGAAGCCCGCGATGAAGGAGGCCTCATACGGGTCCACGATGAGGTTGGCGCAGTTGGGCTCGCTGTTTTCCATCTCGCAGTCGATCAGGTAGAACTTGGTGTCGGGGAACTCGTCCGCCACGTCGAGCACGACCTCGTTGACCGTGTCGAACATCGCGTAGATCGGGTTCGCGCCGAGCTGCGCCATCGCGCGGATCTGCTCGGGGTACTCCGCCTTGTCCATCGCCTCGACCATCTTGATGTCCATGCCTTCCTCGGCCTCGAGCTTTTCAAAGCCGAGCCAGGTCAGGTCGGTGAAGGGCGCGCCCTTGGGCACCTCGGTGATCAGGCAGGTCAGCGGCTTTTTGCCGTCGTCCGCCGGCGCCGCCGCCTGCGGGGCCGCGTCTCCCGACGGGGCGGAGGCCGGGCTTCCGCCGCACGCCGCGAGGCTCACCAGGAGCGTGAGGGCCATCAACAGGGCGAATGTGGACTTCCAGATCTTTTTCATCATGTTTCCTCCCATAATCAGATGGTTTCTATCTCTTCCGCCCGTTGGGGCGGAAAACCGACGGTTAACGCGCGGCCGTTTCCTCCGCGAGCTGTTCGAGCGGGCAGCCGCTCAGGGCATCGAGGTCCGCGAGGCAGCCCTCCGGAAAGAGCGCCAGCCCGCCGAAGAGCCCGGCCAGGCAGCCCGCCGCCGGGGCGGACGCGGAGGGGCGCTTTGCGAACACGGTGCGGCGGAGCAGCCCCGGCAGGTCGCCGCAGGCCGCCAGCCCGAAGGCGAAGGGGACCGCCTCGGCGGCGGACGGGCCGTTCCCGATCAGCCCGGCAAGCTCCCGTTCGAGCTGGCCGGGGTCGGGCAGCCGCCCGGCGGCGGAAAGCGCGTATTCGATCCGCGCGGCCACCGAGGGAGACTCCGGCGCGCCGGATTCCGCGAGGCGCGCGGCCTCCAGGCCCGCGTGCAGGGCCTCGGCCGTCCCCGCGCCCGACGCGGCGCGGGCGCAGGCCGCCGCGATCGCGCAGCCGGCGGGCATCAGCGGCGTCCCCCGCCAGTTGTCCGGGAGGCTCCGCGCCAGTTCGGAAAGGTCGGCGCGCACCCCGGCGGAAAGCCCGGCCAGCGCGGAATAGACCACGAAGGGCATCGCCGCCTCGCCGTATTCCGCCTCCCGCTGGAGGTACGCCTCCCCCGGCGCGCGCCCGGAAAAGCGGCGCGCGGCGTAGCAGGCGGTCCGGAGCACGCCGGAGGCGCGTTCGAAGGCGGCGGGGTCCTCCCCGAGCGCGCCGTAATACCGCTTCCACGCCCCGGCGGGGTCGGCCCCCTCCGCGAGCGGGGCGCCCGGCGCATCCGCCAGCCCCCCGAGCACGGCGCCGACGAGGCAGGACAATGGCTTATCATTTATCCGTGGGGCGGTGTGCGCCGCCCGCGCGGGAAGCCGCTGCGAGTGGATGGTCGCGTAGAAGAGGTCGCTGCGGCTGTGGATGTCGACGTATTCGATGGGACCGCGGTCCCCCGCGCAGGTGACCCGGCGAATGTAGAGGACCGGCTCGTCCCGTTTCACCCCCAGCAGCTCCGCCTCGCGCTCGGGGCAGAGAATCGCCTTGAACTGCTCGGTGATATAGTCGAAGACGATCCCGGCCTCGCGGCGCAGCAGCTCGTAGAGGGAGCCCTTCTCCATGTCCGCGTGCTCAAAGTCCACGCCGGACACCTCGCTGTTGAGCAGGTAGGCGCATTCGATCGAATGGATCATGCCGTTGAGGCTGCGGACACGCTCGATCTTGCGCAGCATCGTGCCCGGCGGCACCTTGAGGTGCCGGGAGACGGCCTCCGTGGCGGGGACGAGGCGGTTTTCGACGAGGCGGGACTCGGGGCGGGGCTGGGGCCCCTCCTCGGGCGCGTCGACCTTGGAAAAGCCCTCCACCCGCTGGTAGTCCACCGCGCGGAAGAGGTTGCCGATCACGACGGTGCCCTTCCCCTTCTGGGTCGCGACGACCCCGCGGCGGGTCAGCTCCTTGATCGCCTCCCGCACGGTGACCCGGCTCACCTGGTAGGCGCTCGCGAGCTCGAGCTGGGTGGGGATGACGTCCCCCACCTTATAGATGCCGTTGGCGATGTCGTCCGCGATTTCCAGGAAGATCTTCATGTAAGCGGATTGTCCTTTTCCCTGCTGCATCCCGTCAACCTCCCGTTCCGTCATCAATGGCTTATCATTATGAAATCATTATAGAGCCGTCCTAAATGATAAGTCAACCATGAGGACAGAATTTCAGTGCAACTGATAAAAATAGTTGTTCAAATTGTACATTCGACACAAACCGCGCCCCGCCGCCAAACCTCCCGGGCGCGCAAAAAGGCCGCCGCAGCTTCGCTGCGGCGGCCCTGGCCGGTATTTCAGTCGAGGATCAGCGCCTTGAGGTTCCCGAAGATGTCCCGCACCCAATAGGAGGGGAACAGCCCCCACGGGGTGCCCGCCGGCAGCGCCGCCGCGGCCAGCCCGTTCTTCCGGGCGTAAATGGCGGCGCGGTACTGGTGGAACCCGTCGGTCGCCACCGCAAGCGCGCGGGGCAGCCCCTCCCGCCCGATGATCTCCGCCGAGAAGGCGAGGTTCTCCTCGGTCGAGTGGGAACGGTCCTCGAGGTGGATGCGCGCGGGGTCGATCCCCCGCTCGATGAGCCATGCGGCCATGACCGCCGCCTCCGAGGTCCCGGCGCGCTCCTCATAGCCGCCCGACACCACGACCGGCGCGTCGGGGTGCGCCTCGAGGTAGCGGCGCGCCGCCTCGAGCCTGCGCGCGAGCATGAGGGAGGGTCCCTCCCGCTCCACCTGGCAGCCGAGCACGAGCGCGGTGCGGGGCTCCTCCCCCGGCGGGGTGAAATAGGCCTGCCGCGCCATCGGGACGGACACGGCCGCGCCGATCAGGAAGCCCGCCGCGAGCAGGAGGGCCGCGGCGGCGCGCAGCCGCCGCCACCATGCGGCGGGACGGGCGGCCGGGGGCCGGCGGTCCCACATCGTGTGGAAGCTGCGGACGATCTGGTTGCCGGCGTCCAGGCGGAAGGCGTCCCACAGGACGGCGAGGGCAAAGAGCAGCGCCCCGAAGCCGAGCAGCGCCAGGCAGCCGGCGTTGAGGACGCCGAAGAGGACCGGCGCTCCCCCGAAGGCGAGCGCCAGCAGCCCGGCAAACGCGCATGCGGCGCGGAAGATTCGTTTCATAGAGGTCTCCTTTTAGGCGGATTTTTCATTCCAGAAGATGCGCACCCCGGTGATCGTGCGGCCCTCCTTGACCATCTCGTAACGGGTGATGTACTTCATCGAGATGAAATGGGTCAGGACGATCTCGGTGTAGTCGCGGATGCGCTTTTTGCGCTTCTTGTCCGAATCGAGGTCGCCCAGCTCCCGGTAGATCGATTCAAAGAGGATCTTGTCGCGGGTGAGCTTGTTGTGCTGGTTCTTCATCCCCTCGATCCGGCTTAAGAGATAGGTCTTGAGCGGGATGGTGGTGGCGTTGTTGTTTAAGGGCGCCTTGAGCAGGTCGATCGACACCGTCGTGATCTGGTTTTTCATCTTGGCGTAGCTGTGCAGCGGCGGGGTGTCGATGATCTGGTACATCTCGCTGCGCTTGCCGTTGACCACGCCGATATACTTGTTGAGCGGCAGCAGGTAGCCCTCGATCGTGAAGGAGTCCACCTCCCCCGCGCCCTCCATCCGCCGGTCGATCATATGCGCTTTGATCTCCTCGGTCAGGTCGATGTTGATCGACAGCCGCCGCATGGTGTCCAGCTTGGCCTTGATCTCCTCCATCAGCCCGTCGTCGACGGTGGGGTTCTCCTTGCCGGTCATCGCGTGGTAGAGCATCGGCACCGTAAAGCTCGAATTGCCGCTCTCGAGGATCGAGACCACCCCGTTGATGATCGATTTGTCGTAGTTGGTGAGCTGGAAGTTGCCGTCGATCTTCATGTGCTCGGGGCAGTCGATCGTCACCGCCGTCTGGATCGTCAGGTTGCGGCGGCGCGCGACGGTGATCTCGTTGAATTCCCGGAGCTGGGCGAGCTTGTTGGTGATCGGGTCGATCGGCATGACGTAGTTTTTCGGCCGGATCGCCTGGATGGCGGGCGCGACCGACGCGAGCAGGGAGATCTCCTCCCCCACCTCCGGCTCGATCGACAGCAGCCCGTCGATCTCGTCGCCCGTGACCCCGCCCATGAGGATCAAAAAGCGCCGCATGTCCTCCGCCAGCCCCGCGAGGAAGGCGTAATAGTCGCTCGTCGCGGCCACGACCTCCTGCAGCGCCTCGGTCTGGTCGTCCGCGGCCGCGGACGGATCGGTCAGCCGCTCGTTGCACGCCTGCACCCGCGCGAGCCGGTCGCTGCAGGTGTTCATCTGTTCCGCGACCGCCGCGCGGCCGTATTTTTCGATGAGCTGCGGCAGCAGCTCGGAAAGCGCGCCCGTGTAATCGGCGGGCGCGGGCGTTTTGAATCCGGCGGAGGGCATCCGTATCACCTCATGACCGGGCAGCAGGATCACCCGCCGCCCGTTAAGTTCTCCCTGTATCATATCAAATTTTGCCCCGTTTGTCATCCTTTTTCACATCCCTTCACCCGTCCCGCGAAAGAATGCAAAAGTTGCAGAAAAACGCAAATCCCGGGGGGCTTTTTGAAAAAAGCCCCCCGGGGCCCCCAAAAAGCCTTGGTTCAGGCAGGGCTCGGGGGGGATTTTTGGAAAAAGCCCCCCCGAGACCCCCCAAAAACTTTGGTTCAGGCGGGGGCGGGCCCACACCCCCGGGTGTTGTCCGTGGGGCCGGTCTCTTATAAACAACTGAAGCTGGCCACGAACCAATGGACCGGGAGAT